>CAZXAF010000069.1:0-7622 GCA_964638905.1 uncultured Dehalococcoidia bacterium | reverse complement strand
TGATCCTGGGGGCCTTTTCCTTCCTGATCGCGCTTCTGGCCGACATGCTGGGCCGGATGCGCGAGACACAGGAGACCATGCTCTACCTGGAGAAGCGCCGGTACTACGACGACCTGGCCCAGCAGTACACCGATCCTGACGGGCAGCAGCAGGTCACG
This sequence comes from uncultured Dehalococcoidia bacterium, assembly GCA_964638905.1. GTDB lineage: Bacteria > Chloroflexota > Dehalococcoidia > SM23-28-2 > SM23-28-2 > SM23-28-2. Next base: position 7,464 of record CAZXAF010000069.1, on the reverse strand, counting down.
GTTCCTCCCCATCTGGCCGTGGGGAACCAGGAGGTTTCGCCAGCGGTTCCTCTGAGAGTGAAGTGAACCGTGGTGTCGACAGGCAGCGCTGGGCGGCCATCACTGCTGGTGCTGACCAGCACGTTTCCCAAAAGCGTGAGCGATGGCACGCCGCCGTTTGTGTTCCAGTTGTGCAGTCATCTCCTGCCGCACTTCGACGTGACGGTGCTTACACCAGCGGCGAGGAAAGCACCTGGGGCTGAGACCCTGCAAGGGGTCAAGGTGCGGCGATTTCATTATTTCTGGCCTCGCTTCTTGGAGCGGCTGGCGGATGGGGCCATCCTGGAAAACCTCGGCCGCAGTCGCTGGCTCTATCTTCAGGTGCCCTTCTTGCTTCTGTTCGAGTTGATCGCGGCATTTCGGCTGGCGAGGACGATGCGGCCGGACGTGATCCACGCCCACTGGTTTGCCCCCCAGGGGATTGTGGCCGTGCTGGTGGGCCGAGTGCTGAAGATTCCGGTGGTGATCACCGCTCACGGAGGCGACGTCTATGGCCTCCGCGGCCGGCTGCTGGACGCTTTGCGCAGAGCGCTGGCCTCGCGCTGCGAGGCGGTGACCGTCGTGAGCCGAGACATGGCGGCGAAGCTCCCGAAGGTAACATCGCGCCGAGGGGAGCCGCCGAGGGTCATGCCGATGGGCGTTGATACCCGGCGCTTCTGGGCTAAACCGAAAGGCGACGGGGATTCGGAGCAGACCGTCCTCTTCGTGGGCCGCCTGGCCAGGAAGAAGGGGGTGGAGTATCTGCTCCGGGCCTTCCCTGACGTCCTCGCCCGCCATCCGGACGCTCGCCTGGTCGTGGTGGGCGATGGGCCCTGTCGGGGCGAGCTGGAGGGCCTATCGGCGGAGCTGGGGCTGGCCGAGCGGGTCTGCTTCGCGGGGGCGCAGCCGCCGGCGGAGCTTCCGCAGTTCTACGGCGCGGGTCGCGTGTTCGTTGGGCCCTCGGTCGTGACGCGAGGGGGCGACACCGAATCGTTCGGGCTGGTCTTCGTGGAAGCGATGGCCGCCGGCTGTCCGGTCGTGGGGACGGCGGTAGGCGGTATATCGGACGTAGTGATCCAGGGGCGAACGGGGCTGCTGGTGGAGCCCGAGTCGCCGCCTGCTCTGGCGGCGGCCATCAGCGGGCTGCTCGACTCCCCGGCCGAGGCCGGGAAGATGAGCGCTCTCGCCCGCCGGTGGGCGAGGCGCAAGTTCGACTGGCGGCGAGTCGCTACGGGATATGCGGACCTCCTGACCGGGGCCGCGGCGAACGGCTCGCGAGATGGCTCTCGGATGCGAATGGTGGAGCAATGATCTGGAACTGTCGATATGTCTGTGCGTGACCCCGCGGCTGAGCAGACGCCGGCGCAAGCCGGCGATTCGGCGGCGAGGCCTGGGCAGCGGCTTCTCGGACCGGCCCATGGAACGCGGAGGAGGCTTTTGGCCTGGCTGCTGCTGCCTCTCACCCTGGCAGTGGCTATCTTCCTCTTGGTTCGCTTCTACGAGATCCCGAGCGTGAAGGATCCCGACCCGCTTGGCATCGGCCTCATCGTGCTCCTGACGGGGCTCCTGGTGGCGGGCTCGGTGGCCGCTGCCTACTGCATTCTGGCAGGCGCTGGCGTGAAGCGGTCGGCAGGGCAGATGTACCTGATGGTCACAGCCTCCCTGGCCGCCAACTACTCGACGCCGGTCAAGGCGGGCATCCCCCTGCGCGTGTACTTCTACAAGCGCTTCCTGGGGATTGGCGTTGCGAAGGGGAGTGCCCTTGTGGGCCTGGAACTGCTGCTGGGGATGCTGGTGCCGTCGTTGATCGCCCTGTTTGCCCTGCTGCTCCTTCTGCCGGAAGGAGGGCCGATCGTGCCGGCGGTTGTCGCGGCGGGTGCCGCCTTGGCGGTAGTCGGCATCGCCTTTGTGCGCAGCGGCTCATACGATCGCGTCGTCTCCCGACTGCCGCTGCCGAGGAGAGTCCGAAAACTGCTCGCGCCGGAGGGCGACATCGTGGCCGCTGTCCGCGGTGTGCCGCTCTGGTCGCTGGCAGCGGCCGCTGGCATCTACGCGGCGATGTTCGGCCTCCTGGGTGTTCGATCGTTCTACGCCTTCCAGCTCTTCGGCGGGTCGATGAACGTGCTGGAGCTGGTGGGGATCAGCGCGGCCGCCTTTGCCCTGGGCTCCGTGTCGTTTCTGCCCATGGGGCTGGGCGTCCGCGACGCGACGTTGGTGGCCCTCTTCGTCCAGGCAGGCGCTGATCGGGACGTCGCAATAGCGGTGGCGGCGCTCGACCGGCTGCTCTCGACGGGCGTTCCCCTTATCCTCGGGCTGCTCTCCGCTCAGGTCCTCGGCCTGCGGGCCATCCTGGGGCCAGAGGAGGGCGAGGCCCAGACAGCTGCGGTGGAGAGCCAGGAGGGCGACTCGGCGGTGCCACGGGCCGTCGCCGCACGACGCTGAGTGATAAGGCCTTTGGAGGAGAGATGGCGGGCATGATTCACAGTTGGGCAGGGGCACCAGGCAGGCTCCAGAGCTACGGCCCCAGGTTCATTTCGCGGCGGCGGTTGATCCGTCGCCTGGTCAAGGCCATCAGGCCGAACCGAACGCTGGACATAGGCTGCGGGTCCGGTCTTATCACCAGGGTGCTGGCCGAGGCGTCCGCCGAGGTGGTGGCCGTGGACGTAAGCAAAGAGGCGATAGACGTCACCAGAGCCACTCTGGGCGAGGCGGCCAATGTCTGGCTGGGCGTAGTCGATGTCTTCCAGGCGGGAGACTGCATAGGTGATTGGAAGGGCTCTTTCGACCTGGTGGTCTTGAGCGAAGTGCTTGAGCACATAGAGAACGACGAAGGCGCTCTCGGCGCTGTGCGGGAGCTGCTGGGTCAGGGAGGTTGGCTGCTTCTAACCGTCCCCGCTAACCCGAAGCTGTGGAACGCGGAGGACGAGCGCGCCGGGCATGTGCGCCGCTACACGAGAGAAGAGCTGCGGCGCAAGCTAACGGAACGCGGGTTTGAGACTGTGCGAATGATCAATTGGGGCTTTCCGGTCACCAGGTGGCTGTATCTGCTGGAGGTGCGGTTGCTGCTGGACAGCCGTCGCAGCGATGGCCACGGCGACGGGCATCGCGCGGGCGGCTATCGATTGCTACTGCCGTTGCTGGCCCTGACGCGGCCGCTATTCGCCGCGCTTGCCGATCTCGAATCGCTGCTCTCTGGGCTCGATCGGGGTGTAGGATACGTAGTCCTCGCCCGAAAAGCCACCACCGTTCGCTGAGAGACGCAAACAGATCACCTGAGGAGTGCTGCCCCCGCTGGCGAGAGGTCTTCCGCCATCGCTGTGCCCCGCAGAGAATGCCTACGGCGGTTCACAGTAGGTCTCGCCGTTCACCGGCCCCGACTCTTGGCGCCAGGCTCCCGGGTAAGCCCAAAGCTCGCACTGCGGCACAGTGCAGGATCCCGATACCGATTCCGATTGCAGCCAGTCCTGATTCACCTTGTAGAGCGTGAAGGAATTGCCGTCATAGACCTCGGTGAAGCCTGCGGATTGTGGCAGGCAGATATAGTGGAGTGGCGGTTGGCCGGTTGCAGTGAATGCCCAGAAGTTGAAGTCGCGCTCCCAGCGGTGGACGTTCTTCTGGAAGAGAACCCAGCCGATGTCTCGCTCAGCAAACAGCTCGCGTACTCGCTCCTCGTCCTGCCAGAGAATGTAGTCAAGGTATTCGTCCTCTGAGAAGAAGAGGTGTGTGTAGACCTGGTTATCGGGCAGGAGCGCCTGGAGATACGACGCGCGCGCCAACAAGGCTCGGTCATCGTCAATCTTGCTCGCTACACTTTCGAGCTCCCCGTAGAGCGGCGAGGCGCGTGCCGCCCTGACGTCGTCCAGATGCGTCGAGATGGCCGTCGAAGCCGTGAGTACAGCGAGCAGTGCGATGACCGAGGCGGCCAAAGCGGACAGGTGACGCTCTGCCTGGTACCGCGCCAGCGACTGCACCGCCAGGGTCAGTCCAATACCAGCGATTAGCGCGATGCCTGGGACTACCAAGTACGCGTAACGTGGAAAAGGCGCTGGCTGCGTGACGATGTGAGGAACGAGCGCCGCGACCATAGCTGCCGCGATCATTGCCGATATGCGGGCTCCATACACCTTGCCAATGATCAGCAATCCTGCTCCAGCTAGCAGCCAGAGCCAGATAGGAGCGGCAGCCAGCAGCATATCGGGGAGAGCCTGAGTGGCATATTCAAGCACGTCGTAGTCGGGCCTTCGATAGAACGGCTGCAGGCCGTCCCAATATTCGACCAACAAGAAGTTGTACGGATAGTAGAAGGCATGGCGGACGCCGGCGACGGCAATGTGCCAGGTCGCGAAGGGCAACAGCAACATACCGGCGACCGATAGGCTCACCAGAGCCGGCTTCCAGTGGCTCCTTAGAACCAGCACCACCAGCAGGGCCGCCGGGAGGAACACAAGGCCGATGGTGAAGCTGTACACAGAGAGTGCCAGGGCAGTCCCGCCCGCAATGGCAAACGCGGTGGAGCGATGTGGATTACGACAGGCCGATGCGATCAAGAACAGCCCAGAGTAGCCGAAGAACACGAACGGCTGATAAGCCGGAAGGTTGGACGATCGCTGCCAGTACTCGGGCGAGGAGAGCAGAAACAGCCCGGCGATGGCTCCTGCCCATGGCAGGCCGGTGATGCGCCAGGCGATGACGACTACCAGGGCGAGCAGCAAAGCGCCGAACAGCGCCGGCACGACGGTAGCAAACCCAGGATGGCCGATGACGAAGAACGGAGCGTAGATTACCACCTGAATAGGGGGAGCCAGTATCTCAACCCATTGGGGGTTACCATCGGCTGCAGCTCTCGCGGTCGACAGGAGGGTTCCAGTGACAGCACTGGTGGGGGGCCGCATTGTGCCCAACAGCAGGCCGATGGCCGCCATGCCCGCCAGGCCGCCCATGAGCGCTACCCCCAGCGAAGAGAGGATGGCCGCCTCAAGCCCCCCACGCGTCCTCGCCGTCCGCTCGTCGAGGGAGCGTATGGCCACAGAGCGTAGGGACACGGGGGCGCCTCCCGCGACGCTCGCCCTCAGAGTGATGTCCTCCGCCGGCCTTCCGGTCCAATCATTCGGACGTCGCACAGTGCGTTGCTCCTCGTGGGCTCAAGGGTTTTCTGTATCAAATGGACGCCATCGATGCGCCGATGTTACAGATGATTCCCGATAACCCTTGGAGTAAGCGAGCCCCAGCGACACTTCGGACCCCAAACCGGTCACTGAGGGTGGTCTGCATTGGCCAGGGCGGGCCCACTATCGGCCGTGACATGCATCCCCTCCGCCGCGCAGACTTCCGCCTCTGGTAGCACGTACACCCTGTCGTGCACCTTCACCAGCTCCGGGTTGTCCAAGTGTCTCATGCTGTAGACCATGCTCACGCCATGCTCCCGGAGCCAGTCGGCGTCGGGCACGCCGTCAGCGAGCACGTCCTTCGCTTCGTCCACTTCGGTGGGCCGCACGGGAGCAGCCGTTGCGGGAATCGCTGCATAGGCATACCTGCCGGTGACGGCCGCAAAAGCGCGGCCGAACTGGGGGTCGGTTAGGGCGCGCTCATAGCCTGAGCAGAGATTGTCGTTTATCCACAGGAAGTCCTGATACTGGGTGTCGTTGATGCGGTGGTAGTAGCGCTCGTCGTAGCGGCTCTGAAGGTTCAGCGCGACCGACGGCAGCATGACGGCAACAAGCACCAGCCCTGCGGCGGCAAATGACGCTCCGTTCGCCCATGTAGGGCTGAGTCGTGCAGAAAGCCATCTGCGTATCCGCGATGTCGCCAGGGCGGCGATCAACAGAAGCAGTAGCGACAGGTAGAGGATGCTGCGGGAGTAGAGGGCGGCGTTTCCCACTGCGAACTCGTAGTGCAGAAAGGCGTAGGTGCACACGAGAACCGTTGTCACCAGTAGTGCGCGGTCGGTGCGCCTGCCGCTCACGGCTAGCAGTGCCAGGCCGAGGACGAAAAGCGGATAGGGGATATAGCCGAGCCGGGCGATCATGTCTCCGGGAGCAGTGAGCAACTCCTGAGGAAGCGGCTCGCCGGCTGCCTCTCCCACCAGCCAGCCGTTGCAAGCAAGGATCGGAAGTGAGGAGAGGGCGATAGCCACCAGCACCGTGCTCAGGTGAATCAATGCCCGTCGCCTCACAGGGCGTTGGGTCAGGACGCGACGGAGCGTCTGGAAGAGGCCGTAGACGGCGATGATGACACCGGCAAACAGAGCCGTGGGGGCATGGGCGATGAACAGGAAGGAGAGGATCGGCAGCAGGAGCACCGGCAGCCCTTTGGAGGACCAGAAAGTGCTCACCAGGAACAGGATCAGGGGCACAAAGAACAGCCCAAGGGCCACGGGGACGGCGAAGGCCGGGCCGAGGAAGCGCACTGTGGTCGGAACGAGGCAGGTGAAGAGAGCAGCCTCGAGGCCGAAGCCGCGTCGGTTCCCGAATATGTAAGCGCTGAAGGCCGCCAGGGCGAAGACGGCGGACGGAAGATACCAGAATATGTCCAGCCAGGGGAGGTCTGTCAGGAGCTGGAACTCCGCAAGGAAAAGGTGGTAGCCAACCTCAAAATGGGGGGAGGATCTAGTCTCTTCCGTGATCGGGTCGGCTCTGTCCTCCCCTGTGACCGGGTCGAAGAACGGGATCGTTCCCTCCGCGACGATGGTGCGCGCCTCTGCGAAGTGGGTCCACTCGTCCGTGTGCAGGGGGTAGGGGTAGTCAAGGCGGGGGATCAAGCTGGTGTAGAAGGCGAACCCCATGATCATCCCCAGAGCTAGGAGCCTGGCCACGCTGACAGCCGAAATAGGCCTCCGGAGAGGCTTTGGGATGCCAATGTTCGCCATCGAGAGGGCCCGCAGTCGAAACGATGTCCGCCAAAGGGCAGTCAGCGTCCCCGTGAGGGTCAGAGCGAGGATGAGGATAAGGGTGGTCCTGACATCGATGGCGATACCCAGGGGGAGGTTGAGCAGGAACAGGCCGAGGGGCACGAGCGCGATGCTCAGGACAGCGCTGACGCCTAGCCTCTCCAATATGGAAAGCCTGTCGCGAGCCAGGAGCGCGTAGCTCCAGGGCAGGCCCGGGACAAGGAAGACCAGCGTGACACCCGCGGCGATCCGCAGAGGGATAAGAATGGCTTCCAAAGCTGCAACTCCAGCTATATGACGTAATTGATATACCGATGTTACAGGGGTTGCGAGAGTTCTGGTGGAAGCCAGCCAGGTTTCGTCGATGGGTCGTTCTGTCAAGAACGCTCACGGCTGCATGTAACATCCGCACATCAATAGCGTCAATTGATAGTGACATATGTGAAAACCGTGAAAGAGCCGTGAAGGGAGGTGGTCGCCCTAGAAGCGGACGACTTCGTTGTACAGTGCTCCGGCCGATGGGGGAGACAACAAACGGGTAGGTCTTGAGTGACGTCTAC
>CAZXAF010000068.1:0-7667 GCA_964638905.1 uncultured Dehalococcoidia bacterium | reverse complement strand
CTCTCTATCTTGACATTGCTCTCGAGGAATGCGTGCTGGCGCTGGCTCGGCAGCAGTTGAGGAGGAGGGAAGGGGGGAACGGCGAGCGCCCCGATGGGTCTCGCGGCTAGACAGGAGCCAGCGTGGGCAGCAGATAACAAGAACATCCCGGCGACCGGGATGTTCTAAACCTTGGCTAAGGGTTTCTCTCTAGTTTTCGCTGCCGCCTGCCGAGGTACGGCTCTCCACGGACTGGACCACTTTCTGGGCCTCGGCTAATACGCCCGTCGCCGAGCAGTCGCGGTAGGTGGCGAAGATAGCCCGATCGAGGAAACGCAGGCCCTCGGGTTTGAGTTGGGCCCTCTGTTGCTGGCGCAGGCTCAGCAGGCTATTCAGCCGTCGCAGGAAATAAAGCTGCAGGCTCGAGTAGCGATCCTCCGCCCCTTCCAGCAAGGCGGCCAGATCGTCCTTGACCTCATGCCGCGCACCCAAGTACTCCATGCTAGCCTCAACCTCGCTTGGGACAACCGCCACTAATAGCATAGCCCTTCCACCTCCCAACGGGCAAGGGCATGTCGATAGACTATCGGTGAGAATTTGGTTGATAAGGGGAGAACCTAGGAGTCAGAAAGCCCCTGTTGGCGGTAGCGATAATATGCTTCGTAGGCGTTGGCCACAGCCGTGCATAGGGCCTTCTGAGAAGGACAGACGTAGCGCTGCCTAATCTCCTCTACCGCTTCATGAGGGCCATCGCCTATCCTTCGGCCGGCCAGCACTTCGTCGAGAAGCCTGGTCCCCAGGGGTAGAACGCCTTTGGCGGAGGTGCTCAGAATGGTCCCGCTGGCTATTTCCGCTTCCAGCTCCACTGAGACCACGGATGAGGAGTCGCGCGGCGCCAGGCTCTGGGGCAGGCGGGCGTGGCCCACGAAGATGACGGTTGTCTCGGTTCTCCGCGGCGAAGCTCGGCCTTCCTCGGTGGGCGCGCGAGTTTTCATCTGCATTCGCCCATCACCTTCCTTCCACCGTCAGGGTTGCCGGGATGCAACAGGGACGGCGCTGAGGCAACTGCTATTGCCCATGCCTAACAACGAAGTATGGGTTATCCGGTGAAAGGACTGGCATTGCCCTGACGCAAAGAAAGCGTGCAACTTCTGTGAAGCATGTGAAAGGCCGGAGCCGGGGGCGGTGGGATATGCATGCGCTGTTGGGTATGCCGCCTGTGGATGAGATTCTTCGCTTCGCTCAGAATGACGCTACCGGTGGCTGTCACCCTGAGCGTGGCGAAGGGTCTCACCTCCAGCGGCCTGGCGTCGCCGTTACCTGGAGATAGTACACTCTAGCGGTTCGCTGGCTGCCCGCCCAAGCGGCTGCGCCAGTCGTCCACCAGGCTGTAGACCACCGGAATCACCAGCAGGGTGAGGATGGTGGAGGTGAACAGCCCGCCGATGACTACCGTGCCCAGCTCGGCGGCGATGAGGACACCCTCGTTGAGGCCCAGGGAGAGGGGGATGAGAGCGAAGATGGTGGCTATGGCGGTCATCAGGATGGGGCGGGCGCGGGCCCGTCCGCTGCGGATGAGGGCCTCGCGGGTGGGAAGGCCGCGCGCTCGCTGCTGCTCCACGAAGGTGATGAGGACGATAGCGTTGGTTACCACAATGCCGATGAGCATCAGGAAGCCGATCATCGCCGGCAGGCCGATCTCGCGCTGGGTGATGAACAGGGCGAAGAAGGAGCCGATGGTGGCGAAGGGCAGGCTGGCCATGATGATCAGGGGGTTCACAACCGAGCCCAGGCTGGCAACCATGATGATGTAGACAACCAGGACGGCGAAGGCGAGGGTGATGTACAGGGAACCGAAGGCCTCCTCCTGCTCCTCGAAGATGCCGCCCTTGTGGATCTCCACGCCGGCGGCCTTTTCCACCTGGGCGATGGCGTCGTCTACCTTGCCGGAGACGGCGTTCAAGTTGTCGCTGGTGATGGTGCCGTAGATGGTGGCCGCTCGCCTCTGGTCGACGCGGCTCACCTGCGCCCGTCTGTCGGTCACCGTCACCGTGGCCACGTCGTCCAGGGTAGGCGTCCCGCCCGGGGCCACGGGCAGGGCGAGCAGATCGCTGTCGCTGCCGCTGCTGTCGTAGGCCACGCGCACGTAGATGTCGGTTGTGCGACCGTCCAGCTGCGCCTGGGTGGCCTTCTGGCCGAGCAGGGCATCCCTTACCCGCTGCGACACGGCCTCGGCGCTGAGACCGTAGGCTGAGGCCTTCTGAGAGTCTACCTGCACCTCTATTTCGGGGCGGGCAGACGCCAGGTCACTGCTGACATTGGTCAGGTCTTCGATGTCCTTCAGGTTCAGGATAAGCTGGTCATTAGCGTTCTGTAGGTCATCCAGGCTGTCCGCGGTGATGGTGATGTCCACCTGGTCGGTATCCGAGATGCCGGACACCCGCTCCACGCTCACCTCTTCCTCGCCGGGCAGGGCGTTGAACTCGTCCCGCAGGCGCTCTACCTCCTTGTCCATGTCCACGTTGTCGGAGTAGCTGAGCCACATGTCGATGGTGCCGCTGGTGGGAAGGCGGCCGGAGCTCAGTTGAGCGGAGGCCAGGCTCCCGCTGGGGTCAGGCTGCCCTATGATCAGGTCATAGGTCTCCAGGCCCTCTACCTGGCCCAAGATCTGCTCGATCTCCTGGGCCTTGGCGTCGGTGGCGGCCAGGCTGGTGCCGGCCGGCAGCTCGACTCTCGCGCTGATGGTATTGGGCCCTCCGCCCGGCAGGAAGCTCATGCCGATGAAGGGCAGAAGGGCAAAGCTGCCGATGAACAGGATGACGCCGCCAGCGAGGGTGGCCAGACGATGTCCCAAGGCCCAGCGGAGTATGGGGGTGTACATGCGTTGCAGCCAGGTCTCTTCATCCTCGTCCAGGCCGGTCGCTGGGCGGCGCTGCCTCCAGCCGAAGGAAAGCAGCCGTCGCAGCCAGTCGGGGCGGTCGCCCTTCGCGGCTGCCGCCGGCAGGAGGTAGCGGGCCAGGAGGGGTACCACCGTCAGGGCCACCAGCAGGGAGGCCAGCAGGGCGATGGTGACGGTGATAGCGAAGGAGAAGAAGACCTCGCCCACCAGCCCTCCCGCCAGGGCCAGGGGCAGGAAGACGGCCACCGTGGTGAGGGTGGAGGCGAAGACGGCTGTACCCACCTCACGGGTGGCGGTGTAAGCGGCCTCCGATAACTTCTCGCCCTGACGGTTGTGGCGGTAGATGTTCTCCAGGACGACGATGCTATCGTCGACCACGCGGCCGATGGCCACCGTCAGGCCGGCCATGGTGATTATGTTGAGGGTCATGCCCTGCCAGGCCAGAATGATGAGCGCTATGATGATGCTCAGGGGGATGGAGATGGCGGTCACCAGGGTGGTGCGCAGGCCGGTGAGAAAGATGTAGATGACGATGACGGCAAAAAGGAACCCCAGGAGCCCCTCTCGTAGCAGGGCGTTGATTGACTCCTCGATGTAGGTTGACTGGTCGAAGAGCGTGGCGATCTGTATGTCGTCGGGCAGCCGCTCCTCGAGCTGCTCGAGTTTATCCTGAACGTTGTTAGCCACCTCCACGGTGTTGGCATCGACCTCTTTCACCACCGAGATGGCCAGGCTGGGACGGCCGTTGGTGCGGCTGATGCTGGCGAAGGGGTCGGTGGCCATCTCCACCTGGCTGACGTCGCTCAGGAGGATGGGCGACGCAGCCTCGGAGCTGGCCACCGCCAGGCTGTCGATGTCTTCCAGGGATGTGTAGCGAGAGGTGGTGCGCACCGGCAGCACCTGCCCCTCACTGTCGATGATGCCGCTGGGGCTGGAGACGTTGTTCTCCTGGAGGGCCGTGACCACCTGTTCTGTGGTGAGCCCGTACTGGGCGAGCTTCTGGGGGTCCAGGGTGACCCAGACCTGCTGGGCGGCTGCCCCCTCGATGGCCACGCGGGCGACACCGCCTACTTGCTCTATGAAGGGCAGCACGTCGCTGCGGGTTATCGTCTCCAGCTCGGAAACATCGCGCTCCCCGAAGATGGTGAAGAAGATGATGGGGAAATCAGCAAGGTCGATGCGGTCAACGTTGGGCTGACTGGTGCCGCTGGGCAGGACAAGCTTGCTGACGCTGGCCGCGATCTCTTGCTCCATTTTGTCCATGTCGGTGCCGTAGTCGAACTGGGCGATGACCACGGATAGGTTCTCGGTGGAGACGGACCGGAGCTCTTTGATCTCGCTGACGCCGGCGACGGCGTTCTCTACGGGTACGGTCACGCCCTCAAGGACGGCGTCGGGGCTGGCGCCGGGGTAGCTGGTGGCCACGGTGACCACCGGAAAGTCGATGTCGGGGAAGAGCTCCATCTTGAGGCGGAATATGGCGAGGACGCCTGCCACGATCACCAGAAGGGTGGCCAGGAAGACAACGGCCGGTCGGCTCAGGGCCAAACGGGTGATGCCGGTTATCCAGTCCACGCGTATTGCTCCTGGCGGCTCAGGGCCCGGACGATGATGGTCAGGGCCTGCTCGATCGTCTCCAGGTCGGCGCTGTCCATGCGGTCGAGGAGCTCGGACAGCCAGTCCTGGTGCGAGGTCCACAGCCTTTCGATGAGCCGACGGCCGCGGGCGGTCAGGCTGTTGACGATGCGGCGGTGGTCGTGGCGGTCATGTCGGCGGGCGATGAGGCTCCGCTCCTTCAGCCGCTCGAGCACGCCGTTCATGGTGGGGAGGGAGACGCCCATGGCCTCGGCCAGGCTGCTGCAGTCAAGGGGCCCATCGACAAAGAGGGAGAAGAGCACCTTGAGCTGGGGCATGGTCAGGTCGACGCGGTGCCAATCGCGGGGTACCTGATTGCGGGACGCCTTGAACATGTCCTCGGCCAGGGCGAGGATGCGCTCTTTTCGGTCGTGGTCTTGGATGATCATCGGCATTTACGGCGGTGGCAATACTTAGGACTGTGCTAAGTGTATTCGCCGGTGTTGGTGGAAGTCAAGCTCTCACAGTCTGGATTGCCCTGGGCGAAGGCGACTTGATCGGGGGCAAAAAGGAGAGCAGCCACGCTCTGGCTGCTCTCCTTATGGGTACGGCGCAGGTGCCGATTGGTCTATAGTCGCAGCTTGCCGTGCGATGGCTGCCTTCGGCGCTGACGATGGGGTGCGCCCTCTTCAGCCCGAAGCTCTTCGGCAGCCATGGCTCCGAACTCATGGACGTAGCCACAGCAGAGGCAAGAACTGTACGAGCCGTACCAGTCCTCCTCCATGATCATGGAGCCACGACAGCGGGGACAGACTCTGGGAGGCGCAGACTGCACCACTACTTCGACCCCCTTCCCTCAACCGCGTCGCCCAGAGGCTGATTCCTGCCTGGCCAAGCAGGGCCTCGGGCGGCGCAAAAAAAGGCCTTATGCCAGTAACCGCCGGCAAGGCCTTTCGTGCGCCTCCGAGGTTAGTTGACGGATTCGGGTTGAAAGGCTAACCCTACCCCGACGCTGTCGGGGATTCACCCCAGTATTTGGTCCCCCGTGTCGCCTGTGGCGACTTCGGCGCGGGCGATCGTGACTTCAATCACAATATTATCGCAATTGCAAAAACCTGTCAAGCAGATGCAAATAATCGGCTGTTGGCGGCCTTTGTGCGCCTATGGGCTGACCCTTGACTGAGCAAAGAGCGGGTGATAACTTCAGCCCACCGATAACATCCTGGTGACAGTCGGTCCCAGGCGCTAGAGGAGCAAGGCCAGCCGTGCAGCATTACATCGTCCGTCGCTCTCTTCTCAACGTCTTGGTGATCTTCATGGTCATCACCATGGTCTTCCTTGCCCTGCGGGTGACGCCGGGCGACTTCGCTGTGCGTCAGGCGGGGGCCCAGATCCCCGGCCGTTCAGCGGAAGAGGCGGAAGATATTATCCGTCACGACCTGGGCCTGGATAAGCCCATGCCCAAGCAGTACTGGGACTTCGTGAGTGGTCTCTTCCGGGGGGACCTGGGCGAGTCCTTCGTCAGCAAGCAGCCTGTCATGCTGGAGTTGAGGGAGCGATTGGCTCCCTCGATTGAGCTGGCGATCCTCCAGGTGGCGGTGGCAGTGCTGGTAGCTGTGCCCATAGGCATTATCTCGGCCGTTCGGCAGGATACGTGGCTGGACTACACTCTTCGCTTGTTCGCCATCTTCTGGCTGGCCGTACCGTCCTTCTTTGTGGGGGTGTTGCTCCTCTACGGTTTGGCCCGTTGGGCTCACTGGAGTCCGCCCATCACCAACTACAAGGGCTTCTTTGACGATCCTTTTCTGAACGTGCAGGCCATGGTTCTCCCAGCCGTAGCGGGGGGGCTGGCCATCGGCGCTATAATAATGCGGTTCCTGCGTTCGCAGATGCTGGAGGTGCTCCGTCAGGACTACATACGTACCGCTTGGGCGAAAGGTCTGCGGGAGCGAGTGGTAATTCTGAGGCATGCCCTCAAGAATGCTCTTATTCCTGTTATTACCGTTATCTCCCTCCTCCTCGCCACCATCGCCAGCGCCAATGTAGTCCTGGAGACCCTCTTTCAGCTGCCGGGCATTGGCTTCTACGTGGTCAATGCCATTCAGCAGTACGACTATCCGGTGGTTCAGGGAGTAGTGCTTCTGGTGGCCGCAGGTCTGGTGTTTGTCAACCTGCTGGTGGATGTCGCCTACGCCTGGCTGGACCCCCGGATTCGCTACGGCTAGCAGCCCGCTGAAAGGAGGTGTCCCCTGCTGGCGGGACACGAAAGGGCCGAGGTGGAGGTCCTCGTTGCCGCGGTGGAGGAGATTGCTCCGCCGCGACGGCTCGGCTGGCTTTTCCTCGTCGGTCGCTTCATACGGCGCAAGCCTCTGGGCGCCTTTGGGCTGGCGGTCGTCTTGCTGATGGCAGCAGCGGCTGCCGGCGCGCCCTGGCTCTCCCGGTACGATGCTGAGGAGACATTTCGGGTTGCCAACCCCAGCTATGTGCCTGGCTCGGTGCAGCCGGCGGAGAGGTTGGACAGCCGCTCGGGCCCCAGCTTGAAGCACTGGTTTGGCACTGACCAGTTCGGCCGCGACAACTACTCGCGGGTGGTCTGGGGTGCCCGGCGCTCCCTGGGAGTGGGGCTGGGCGCGCTGCTGTTCGCCATCATCTTCGGCACAACCATTGGCATCGTCTCCGCCTACTTCCGCGGCTGGTTCGACATGCTCGTCCAGCGGGTCATGGACTCTATCCAGGCCTTTCCGGCCATCCTGATCCTCCTGCTGCTGGTGAGCCTCACCGAGCGGAATCTGATCACGCTGACCATGGGTTTAGGCTTCGTGGTCATCACCGGCGCCCAGCGTATTGTGCGTAGCGCCGTCCTTTCCGCTCGCGAGGACCCGCACGTGGAGGCAGCCAGGGCCATCGGCTGCTCTCCCTTCCGCCTGATGGCTGTGCACATCCTGCCCAACGTGGCAGCGCCGATAATCGTCATCTTCTCCATCGGCATTGCCGGTGTTATCCTGGCGGAGGCCGCTCTGGCCTTCCTGGGCCTGGCGCCTATCGAGCCGCCATCGTGGGGCATGATGCTGGACGAAGGGCGGCGGTACATGACCAGTCAGCCCTCGACCATGCTTGCCGGCGGGGCGGCGATAACCCTGACGGTGATGGGCTTCAACTTGGCGGGGGATGCCCTGCGCGATATCCTTGACCCTCGCATTCGCCTTACCTAGAA
>CAZXAF010000067.1:0-7835 GCA_964638905.1 uncultured Dehalococcoidia bacterium | reverse complement strand
GAACATGCGCACCCTGGAACGCCTGGTGATGCTGGGCACTATCGATAGGCTGTGGGTGGGGCACCTGACAGCCCTCGATGAGATGCGCCAGGGCATCGGCCTGGCCGGCTATGCTGGCCAAGATCCCCTAACAGCTTTCAAGCGGGAAGCCCACGACATGTGGGGACAGCTTATGGTCCACATACGGCGCAACATGGCCCGCAGGATACATCACGTGACCTTGAGTCCTCAGGCCGCGCCTGCGCCGCGGCGGCCGGCGGCGGTGGCGGCGCAGGCAGGCAGACGGCGGGCAGCAGCGGCCGGCCGACCCGAAGAGAAACCGCCAGCAGCGCCCCGCAAGGTGGGCAGGAACGACCCCTGTCCCTGCGGCAGCGGCCTCAAGTACAAGAAGTGCTGCGGCAGATCGGTCTAGTAGGCGCTGAGAGCCGGATGAAGAGAGCTGAACCACCAATGAGCGGCATCGCTGACGACGGCAAGGCAGTAGAGGTCGGGCAACTGCTGCCCGAGCTGTGCCAGGAGGTAGCGAACGGCAAGCCCTGGTACATCGCCCTGCTGCAGACCGTTGCCCGCTGGCCTCTGCCCGAGGAGACAGTGGGCAAGCGGCGCTACCGCTACCTTGTCGGCGGCGAGGCCTTCGACTGGCTTCTACTGGCGGAGCGCCTGTGCGAGGCGGTAAGCGACCTCATCCCTCGCCAAGAGCACGAAGCGCTGGTATTCTTCGGTCAGTTGCCCATCGACCTCAGCGAGGAAGAGTTCCGCCACCTCATCGGCCAAGCCAAGTATCGGGCTCACCTCAACTACTTCTACGGCGTCATTCTGGAGGAGATGCTCCAGCTGGTGATCGAAGAGGATGTCCGCAAAGAGCAGCGATCGCGTGTGTGGGAGAACCACCTGTCGGTAGACGAGGAAGCCTTCCGTCGCCTCTATGGAAGCTCCCGCCGAGAGCTGTTGTGCCAGTTTCGGCGGGAGCAAGATGTGACCGATAACACCACCGTCTCCCTGACGGAGGCCAAGGAATTCACCTACTGGTTGTTCAAATATCGTCTAAACTACTGCGACCCGGCCAAAGTGGCCAGCGACACCCACCGCGCTCTGGGCATGCTCCGCCGTCTTGAGCCGTGCCGGACGCGCTGCCTGGGCAACACTCTTCGAGAGCCCCCCAGCGTCATCGAGATCCCGTAGCGGCTGAGCCAACAGAGGCCGCGGCCGCCGCACAATCTGAGCGGCGGCCGCTCCAGCCCCACGGATTGCCGTCTACTGCTCCCTGAAATTGATTATGTCGCCGAAGTACTCCCACTTGCCCTTGCCGTTCTCGTCTATGCCAGCCTTGAGCAACTTCAGTTGTTCGACCGCGTAGTGGTCGGTCGGGCTGAGGTCGATGAGGACGCCCGGTATACCGATGTCGCCCTGGTAGTTCTTGAAAATCGTGTTGACGGCATCCATCAGGCCCTGTCGTGTCAGGTTGTCACAAGTAGCGCGCAGAGCCGCGACGGTCAATTCCCCCACCAACTGGCCTTCGACGGTGAAGTTGCCGGCGGATATAGTGCCGTACTCGTCCTGGATCCGATGGTGCTCGGCTATCGTCGGATCATCGGTCCAATCCGCCATCTTGTTGCCCTGGAGGGTGATAACCCCCTCCATGAGCTCCGGCGATGCATAGTCGAACATCATCGCGTCTGCATTGACGTAGCCAATGAAGAACTGGGGATGCCAGTCCAGGCGGTCGGCCTCCTTGATCAGCTGAGCACATCCCGGCGGGATACAGGCACCCTGCACCACCTCCGCTCCGGAGTTCTTCAGGTTGATGACCTGAGACCGAACGCTAACGTCGGTGGGCTCATAGCTCTGCTCGGACACTATCTCGTTCTTCTCGGGGTCCAGGCCGTTCTTCAGGCCGGCCAGCTCGTCCGCGCCGTACTCGTCGTTCTGGCCGAAGAAGCCCACCTTCACGCCGGCGAAATTCTCCGAGATGTACTTGCCGATGATCGTCCCCTCGACGTAGTAGTCCGGCAGGATGGCAACCGACCAGGGGTGCGCCTCAACATCAGCAGCCCACATGTGAGCTCCGGACATAATCCATAGGTCCGGAATCCCCCTCTCGTTCAGGTCCTCCCAGACGGCAGCATGGGCGGCTGTCCCCAGACCGGCGACCATGGCGAAGATGTGGTCCCGCTCCAGCAGCTTGGCGACCGCTTCCACCGCCCCCGACGGCAGGTACTGATCGTCCTCCACCTTGTAGACGATCTCGCGGCCGCAGACGCCCCCTTCCTCGGCATTGATGTACTTGAAGTAGGACCTTACGCCGTCGATGACGGGAGCGTAGGCCGCCCCCATGGTGCCACTCAGGGCGAAGTGGGCACCGAGGATTATCTCAGTGTCGGTGATGCCTTCGTCAGGCCCCGCCACGACGGGGGTCTTGTCACCAGTGGGGGTCTCCGCACCTGTGGGGGTCTCGGCAGCAGCGGGTGTGCTGGTGGGGGTTCCCTCCTCCTCTCCCCCCCCGCAGGCCACCGCCACCACTAGGAGCAAAGCCGCTATGCCGATCAAGCTGAGCCAGATTCTACCTAGCTTCCACATAGCCGCACCAACATCCTTTCTCGGCTACTCTGCGCCTGCCCGTTCCGCTCATGCGCTGAGCGTGTGAAATCGATGTCTTGACCGGAGACGGATGCCTCAATACGCCTGAAGGATTCTGCCGCATCCATCACCCCTTCCCGTGTAGAGTCATCACCACCTCTGGCGAAAGATCCCTCCTAGACGCTGTCGCCGCCCTTCTACCTCTCGGCGTCTGAACGGTCATCGGAGGGCCCATCCTCCGGGGTGGCGAACCCTGGCGGTCCCCTTGACCCCCTGAGAGCCGCCACCCAGCGACTATAGCCACGTGCCCCGCCTCGCACAAGTGCCGGGAGCCACAAGCTATAGGTAATCGCCAGGGCCACGGCCAAGCCGACGATAATGCCCAGCGATCCGCCGGCCAGTTCGCTCACCGCAATGGCAGCGACAATACCCAGCGCTGGCCCACCCAGGGCGATTCTACGCTCGCTGGGCTTCCTGAAAGCCAACCACATCTGAAAGCGACGAATGGCTCCCGCCATACCGTAGGGCATGAGGATCACCACGACGATGAGCAAACCGCCGTACAGGGCCCAGGGGACCTGCTCAGCCATGGGTCCCTCGCCTAGCGGCAAGAAGTCCGAGATGTCGTCCACCATCTTGAAGCTGATGGCCCCCAAAATGGAACCCGTAATGGAAGCCAAGCCGCCCACAACAATCGTAGTAAGGAAGTTTATCGACCGCAGGACGTTGAAGCTCTCCGGAGCGATATAGCCCACAACCTGAGTGTAGGCGGCCCCAGCGATGCCGGCGAAGATGGCACTGATGGCGAAGGCTATGGTCTTGTAGCGAGGCACGTTGATGCCCATCGCCGCCGCCGCCACCTCGCTGTCGCGGATGGCCACGAAGGCTCTGCCCACTCGGCCACGGACAATGTTCCAGGCAATCAAGGTCATGACCACCGCGACGAATAAGGCCACGAAGTAGGACCACTGGTCCTGAGTCACCGTGTCTCCGATGAAGCCGGGCGCGGTTGACCAGCCCCCCCTCACGCTGATCCCTTGCGTGCCGTGTGTCAGGCCATCGTACTTCTTCAGAACCTGAGGAGCCGCCAGGGCCAGGGCCATTGTAGCCATGGCCAGATAGGGGCCACTCAGCCGGAGGGCTGGAATGCCGATGGCCAACCCCAGGGCACCGGAGACGACGCCAGCCGGGATCAGGACCGCCCAGAAAGGCCAGCCCTGGTCGGCCATTAGAATAGCCGCTGTATAGCCCCCGGTGGCCACGAAGGCGGTGTGGCCCAAGGAGATCTGACCGTTGTAGCCGGTGAGGATGTTAAGGCCCAGGGCCACCATCACCCAGACGCAGGCGATGCTGGCTTGAATGGTGCGATAAGTGCCGAACCGCATGGGCAGACCATCCGGCAAGGCGTGGCTGAAGGGCAGCCAGTAGATCAAGAAGAAAGCAAGAAGGGCGAATCCCATGAGCCTCAGGGCGAAGGGCGAGCTTAGTCGCATCACACTCGCCTCATGACGCGCTTACCGAAAATACCGGTCGGTCTGATCACCAGCACCAGGATGATGATGCAAACGGTCACTGTCAGGGCCATCTCAGGCCCCAGCCATTCCTTGGGAGTATAGGTTCCCACCAGGCTCTCGGTTACGCCGATAATGAGGCCTCCCACGACCGCCCCAAAGGGGCTGTCCAAGCCTCCCAAGACGGCGGCGGCGAAGGCGTAGAGGATAACGGCCAACATCATGGGGGGCTGGAGCAGAACAATGGGGGCAACGAACATCCCCGCCACTGCCCCCACAGACGCCGCGAGAGCCCAGCCCAGAGTTAGCATGCGGCCAACGCGGATGCCCATCAGTCGACTGGCCGTCGAGTTCTGAGCGGTGGCTCGCATCGCCAGGCCGAGAGGGGTGTACTGGAAGAAAGCATACAAGCTGATCATGATCAGCGCTGCGAAAAGCATGATCGCCAGGTCATGGACGCTGAGAACAACGGCCCCGAGCTTAACCGTCTCATCATTAATGGGATAGTGGCTAAAAGCCTGGGGCTGGCCACCCCAGACTATGGTTGCTACGTTGCTGAAGATGGCGAATAGTCCGAGGGTGACGATGATGACGTTCAGGGTGGGCGCTCCCTCCACCGGCCGTATGACCACCCGCTCGATCAAGGCGCCGAGGGCACCGGCCATGAGCAGGATCAAAATGAAGACGAGCCAGTAAGGCCCCCAGTGAAGCATCGTCCAGGCCACGAAGGTAGTGAACATGGCCATCTCACCCTGAGCGAAGTTGATGACGGTGGTGGAACGATAAATAAGGACAAGGGCCAGGGCCAGCAGTCCGTAGATGCTGCCGGTAGCTAAGCCAGCCGCCACCTGCTGCAAAAGTTCGCCCACTTCGCCTCTCCCTAGTCCCTAGTAGCCCAGATAGGAGCGCCGCACCGCCTCGTCCTTCTGCAAGTTCTCGCTGGTGTCCGCCAAGACGATACGGCCCGTCTCCAGAACGTAGCCCCGCTGGGCGATGTCCAGGGCGAGGCTAGCATTCTGTTCCACTAGGAGAATGGTCATTCCTTCAGTTCGGTTGATGGTCTCAATGATGCGGAAGATCTCCCGGGTTACCATGGGAGCAAGGCCCATGGACGGCTCATCGAGCAGGAGAAGGCGCGGGTTAGCCATCAGTCCGCGGCCGATGGCCAGCATCTGCTGCTCGCCTCCGCTCAGCGTACCTGACACCTGCTTCCTTCGCTCGGCCAGGATGGGGAAGTACTCGAATACCTGGTTGAGAGCCGCTTCAAAGTCTCGCCTTCGCCGCCGATACTGCCTGATCTCGCGCGCCACCTCTCGAATAGCGCCGGTAGCGGCATGGAACAGGTCGTGCTGAAGTCGGCGAAGTGGAGGCAGCTCCTCACGGTGAACCCGCTGTCCGTCGCCGCGAGTTCTGGTGAACCTGGAGTAGGCCCCCAGCCTTAGATTCTCCAGCACGGTGAGTTCGCTGAAAAGCTGCCGCCCCTCGGGCACGTGAGAGATGCCAAGGGCGACGATCTCCTCCGCCGACATGCGGTCGATCCGCCGCCCCTCGAACTCGATGGCGCCTGCCTTGGGTCGAAGCAGGCCCGATACGGCCCGCAGGGTGGAGCTCTTGCCAGCGCCGTTGGCCCCGAGCACCGTTACGATGCTTCCTTCCGACACCTCCAGGGAGATGCCGTGGAGGGCAACGATGGGCCCGTAGGCCGCGACGACATCGCGAAGCAATAACATGTTCTCTACTCGCCCAGGTAAGCCTCAATGACGGCGGGGTTGCTTTGCACCTCCGCCGGCGTCCCCTCGGCGATCTTCCGGCCGAAGTTGAGGACGCAAATGCGATCGGAAATGGGCATGACAAGCTCCATATGATGCTCAACCACCAGGATGGTCACCCGAAACTCGTCTCGCACGCCCTTAATAACTTCACCTAGTTGCCCCAGCTCTTCATGGCTGAGACCGCTTGCTGGCTCATCGAGAAGGATCATCCGTGGCCTGGCGACCAGCGCCCGTGCCAACTCCACATTCTTTTGTATGCCGAAGGAAAGGGCGCCAGCCGGTATGTTCTTTACCTGTTCCAGGCCAAGAAATTTAACCACTTCCTCCGCCGTATCCCGCGCCAACTGCTCCTCCCTCCATGCCGTCGGCAGACGGGCGGCGTAGGTAACCACCTCCCGAAATGTGTGGACGGCGGCGTTGGCGTGTCGCCAGAGCATGCCCTTTCGGAGGGGCGGGGAGAAGCGGCTGTGCTGGCCCACCAGCAGGTTCTGTAGAACGGTCATGGTCTTGAACAGCTCTACGTTCTGGAAGGTGCGAGCGATGCCCGCGTTCACAACGTCGTCCGGGCCCATCTTCACCAGATCATAGTCATTGAAGCAAATACTTCCCCGGTCGGGGTCGTAGATGCGGCTTATGCAGTTGAAGAGGGTGGTCTTGCCGGCGCCATTGGGCCCGATAAGACTTACGATTTCGCCCGGATGAACATCAAGCGATACGTCGTCCAGGGCAATGATCCCACCGAAGGACCTAGTGAGCTCGCGTATCTCTAATCCAGTCACAACCCTAGAGAAAAACTGCCGTTGGCATGTCTTGTAAGGCGTCTAGCTTCGGCACCGAATATATAATGGTTTTCTCTTTAGGCGCAAGTGCTGTCGGCGATAACTTATGCAAATTCGTTCGAGAAGTGCCCTTCCAAGTGGGCGAGCACCCGAACTGGTTTGACGCAGACATGCACGAATATTACAATGCTACCACCTAGGGCGGCAAGCCTATCCCCACTGTCCGGGGCAAGTTGCCGCCCTGTGTCGTGCTTGACTGACGGTAGGCGGGGAGCTGCTGACGATGACCAACCAGGCCAAGAAAGGCGGCCACAGCTCTCATCCCGAGATGGCCAAGGCCTACGACCCCAGCCAGGTGGAAGAAAGCCACTATCGCCTCTGGCTGGACGGAGGCTACTTCGCCGCGAGCATCGACCCCGCGAAGCAGCCCTTCACCATCATCATGCCGCCTCCCAACGTTACGGGCGAGCTGCACCTGGGCCACGCCCTCACTGCCACCCTCGAGGACCTCCTTATCCGCTGGCATCGCATGAAGGGCGAGCCGACCCTCTGGCTGCCGGGGGTCGATCATGCCGGCATCGCTACCCAAAACGTGGTGGAGAAGGAGCTCCTCAAGGAGGGCCTCAGCCGCCACGACCTGGGGCGCGATGGCTTCCTGAAGCGCGTGTGGGAGTGGGTGGGCAAGTATCGCCACATCATCAGCCAGCAGCATCAGCGGCTGGGCGCCTCCTGCGACTGGGCTCGCGAGTGCTTCACCATGGACGAGGGGCCCCAGAAGGCGGTGCGCGCCACCTTCGCTAGTCTCTATCGCGACGGCCTCATCTACCGGGGCGAGCGAATCATCAACTGGTGCCCTCGCTGCCAGACCGCCATTTCCGACCTGGAGGTGGAGCACAAGGAGCACGCCGATCACCTCTGGTACGTTCGCTACCCTCTTCTGGACGAGGGAGGAGAGCCCAGCGGCGAGCACATTACGATCGCCACCACCCGCCCGGAGACCATCGTCGCCGACGTGGCGGTGGCGGTGAACCCCGATGACCCTCGCTACAAGGATACTGTCGGCCGCACGGCACTTCTGCCCATCATGGATCGTCGCATCCCCGTGGTTGGCGACGCGGCGGTCGACCCCGCCTTCGGCACCGGCGCCCTGAAGATAACGCCCGGCCATGACCAGGTGGACTTCGAGGTGGGCGAGC
>CAZXAF010000066.1:0-7957 GCA_964638905.1 uncultured Dehalococcoidia bacterium | reverse complement strand
GGTCCTCTGGCTTCTCCAGGCCGAAGTACTCCAGGAAGCGGAAGGTGGTGCCGAAGAGGTAGGGGCGCCCCTGGGCATGGGCCCGCCCGACCTCGGCGATGAGCCCTCGCGCCTTGAGGGAGGCGACGGCCCGCTCGCAGTTGACGCCGCGGATGCTCTCGATGGTCATTCGGGTTATGGGTTGCTTGTAGGCGATGATGGCCAGGGTCTCCAGGGCCGCCTGCGATAGGCTACGGTCCTCATCCAGGCCCAGGAATCGCTCCACGTAGGGGGCCACCTCGGGGGCGGTGACCATCTGCACGACGCTGCCCGTGCGCTGGAGGCGAACGCCCCGCTGACGGCACTCCTCGTTGAGGGCCTCTACCGCCTCTGTCACCATCTCAGGCTTTGCCCCCAGGGAGCGGGCCAGCATGTTCATGTCCAGGGGCTCCTCTGCCACGAAGAGGATGCTTTCGACGATGGCCTTCAGCTCTGAGGTTGATGGCGAGGGCAGGTCATTCATGGCTGAGGCGGTCCGGGCGCTTCCTGGTTGCTCTCTGGGGCAGGGGCAGGCTTCTCTTCGGGTGGGCTGAACGTTATCTGAACGGTGGGGAGGCCCACCAGGGCCACGCCTATCCGCTGCTCGATGGTCTCCTGGGTCACCCGACAGGCCTGTTCGGTGGCCTCGGGCACGTTGGCATCGGGGCCGAGGACCAGGTTGAGGGCCACCGCCAGCCCTTTGTCGCGGGCGGTCACCGAGACCTTGGACTCCCTGACCTGCGGGAGGGCTGTCACTTCCTGCTCGATGCGCTGGTTGATGGCATCAGCGGAGAGGATGGTGGTGGCGCCCGTCACGCTCTCCAGGCGAATGTCGGCGCTGGGAGCCGTCGGTGTCAGCTCGGCCACGATAACGATCAGGCAGAGGACGACCAGGGACGCCGCGCCCAGGGTGAGGATGAGCTTGGAGGGAGTGTCGGTGTGCTCGTCTAGGTAGCGGACAAGGTCGCCCAGGCGGTCGATGGTCTCGGCGTCGGCAGACCAGGTCACCAGGATGACCACGGCCATGAGGATGACCCAGGTGGCCGCCAACAACACGATGAGGCCCCGGTTGAAGGCATCCATGCTGCTTACCCCTTAATCCGCCCTGCTTGGCGGCAGGCAGGGCCACCAGCGCTTGCCTCCGCTGGCAGCGGATCAGCCGCTGGCTCCGGCTCTCCCCACAGCCCATCACCCAGCGGCTCGCCCAGGCGAGCGGGCAGGAGTCGATTCGTCAGGTCAAGGCGGGGACGGCAGCCGGATGCCGAGCCGTTTTCGGCGCAAGTGTAGACGCGCAGGTAGTTGTCGGTCAACCCCCGCCAGAGGGGCCGTTGGCCGTCCTGCCGCACCCTGGCCTCCTCCCAGAGGACCTCCATCGTTCGGCCCTGGAAGCGGGCACGGAAGGCGTCGGCGGAGGCACGGGCCAGCTTCAGCATCCGCTGCAATCGCTGGCGCTTGACGGCGTGGGGCACCTGCTCTCGGGCGAGGGCGGCCAGCGTGCCCGGCCGTCGCGAGTAGGGGAACACGTGGACGGCGGCGAAGGCCAGCTCCTGGCAGAGGTCGTGGGTGTGCTGGAAGTCCTCGTCCGTCTCGTCGGGGAAGCCGACGATGACATCGGTGGTGATAGCCACGTCCGGTACGGAGCGCCGGATGAGGGCGACGGCCCGGCGGAACCGGTCGACCGTGTAGCGACGGCGCATGGCGGCCAGGATGCGGTCGCTGCCGCTCTGGAGAGGGAGGTGGAAGTGGCGGCAGAGGCGGCTGTCCTGCCATAGGCGCAGAAGCTCTCCGTCGATGTCCTGGGCCTGGAGGGAGGAGAGGCGCAGGCGGGGGACGGCGGTCTCGGCCAGGAGGGCGGCCAGCAGGTCTCTCGGGCTGGCGGTCAGGCCGAGGTCGCGGCCGTAGTTACCCACCTGGGTGCCCGTCAGAACCACCTCCTTGGCTCCCTCCGCCTGGCGGGCCAGCACATCGGCGACCACCTGCCTAATGGGCACGCTCCGCTCGCGGCCTCGGGTGCGGGGCACGATGCAGAAGGCGCAGGTCTCGTTGCACCCTTCCTGTACCTTGATGGAAGCGCGGGTGCGGAGGCCGTCGCCGGGCTGGACGGCTGTGAGGCCAGCATCGAGGCGGCCTTGCTCCTGCCAGTGGCGGACAAGGCGCCGAGCGATGGTTGGCTTGTCGGCGCTGGCCACCAGCCAATCGGCTCCCAGACGCTGGGCCAGGTCATGGCCGCCGTTCGGTTCGTAGCAGCCGGTGAGGACGATAGTCGCCGCGGGGGCCAGGCGGCGGGCCAGGCGCACCAGGTGGCGCGACTTGCGGTCGGCCACGTGGGTGACGGAGCAGGCGTTGACGATGATGGCGTCGGCGGGGGCCGGCCGGTCGCTGACCTGGCAGCCGTGGGCCAGAAGCTCGCGGGCCAGGGCCTGGGAGTCGGCCTGGTTCAGCTTGCAGCCCAGGGTGAGGACGGCGACCAGCGGGGAAGGGCGTTCGGACATGATAGATGCTCGCGGCTTCCATCATATCCCCTCGGCGGCCGCCTTTCAACGCGGCCGCCGGTCGGCGCGGACGACAGGCGTCCTACGAGTGCGGCCACGAGTCGTGCCAGGGACCCCAGAGGGCCCAGAAGCCGGTCACGCCGACGACTAGCAGCGTCTGGATGGCGATGGTCAGCGGGTCCATCCCATCCTCCATGCCGCCCTTGTATAGCAGCGGGTGAAGCCACAGAGGGGGCAGCAGATGCAGCCTTCGCCGTGCACCAGGGGGCCGCCGCAGTCGGGGCAGCGGGGGCTCTTGAGGGGACTGATTCTACGCATCGCACTCTCTCCCAGAACTTGTGTTCTCTAACGGCCAAAGAATAACAGAACGCCCGTTCTTTGTCAAGGGGTTTTGAGAACAAATTTTCGAACGACATGAGGTTGCGGTTGTTGACCTGCCGCATGCGGGCTGATAGAACTAATAGCATGGCGGTGCTGGCCATACGGGTGCATCTCAGAGACAACGTGGCGGTGGTAGCCGCGGACGTGCAGGCGGGCGATGTGGTGCGGCTCGCTGACGGCACTGAGGTGCGGGCGGTCGAGGCCATCCCCCGCGGCAGCAAGCTGGCCCTCGGCCCGATCGCTTGCGGCGAGGCGGTAATCCGCTACGGCGAGGAGATCGGCAAAGCAACAAAGGACATCGCAGCGGGCGAGTACGTGCACAGCCACAATCTGGCGCGCGAGATATGAGCGAGGAGTTTGTTTTCGAGGGCTGGCGGCGGCCCGATGGCCGCATCGGCATCCGCAACCACTGCCTGGTGCTGGCCACGGTGGCCTGCGCGGCGGGCGTCGTGCGGGAGGTCGGGCGGCGGCTGCCGAACGTAGTGGCGGTGGAGCACGCCCACGGCTGCGGCCGCGGCGGCCCCGACCTTGGCCTCCAGGTCAAGACGCTGGCCGGCCTGGTGCAGAACCCGAACGTGGGGGCGGCAGTGCTGGTCGGTCTTGGCTGCGAGGTGGTCTCGGCTGCTCTGCTGAAGGGTACCGTGGCCAGGGGCGGCAAGCCGGTGGAGACTGTGGGCATCCAGGAGGTGGGTGGGTCGAGGAAGGCGGCGGATCAAGCCGAGGCCCTGGCCCGCCGGCTGCTCGGCGAGTTGGAAGGGCTGCCGCGTCAGAGGGGCACGGCCGCCGACCTGATGGTCGGCCTGGAGTGCGGCGGCTCGGATACCTTCTCCGGCCTCACGGCCAATCCGGCGGTGGGAAAGGCGGCCGACCGGCTGGTGCAGCTGGGCGGCACGGTCATTCTTGCTGAGACCACCGAGATGATCGGTGCCCTGGCGCCCCTGCTCAAGTCGGCGGAAAGCGAGGAGGTGGCCGCCAAGCTCAAGGCGAAGGTGGAGCGGCAGGAGGCGCGGGCGCGGGCGACACTGGGGCCTCTCGCCGATGCCGTCATGGCCCCCGGCAACGTCGAATCGGGGCTCACCACCATTGCCGAGAAGAGCCTGGGCTGCATCACCAAGGGCGGCAGTTCGCCCATCCGGGAGGTGGTCGACTACGGGGATCGACCGGGCAAGAAGGGCCTGGTGGTCATGGACACGCCCGGCTACGACATCGAGAGCATGGCTGGCATGGCGGCGGCTGGCGTCCAGGCCATCCTGTTCACCACCGGCCGAGGCACTCCGGTGGGATTCCCAGCCGTGCCGGTGATCAAGATCTCCTCCAATTCCGAGCTCTTTGAGGCTATGCCTGACGACATCGACCTCGATGCTGGAATCATCCTGGCCGGAAAGAGCACCGACCAGGTCGGCGAGCAGATCATGGGCCTCCTCCTGCGGGTCGCCCGCGGTGAGAGGACCAGGGCCGAGATCAACGGCCAGGCCGTGTTCGCCATCGCCCAAGAGGGCCCGGCCTTTTGAGCCACCAGCTTCCTTCCTGACTCCATCTTGTCGTCATTCCCCTCGTCCCTGTTCGCCGTTACAATAGGGGCGCTGCAATGCCATGAAGATCGTCGTCGCGCCCCAGGAGTTCAAGGGCAGCCTCACCGCCGTCCAGGCCGCTGAGGCCATGGCCGATGGCCTGCGGCGTGTCCTTCCCGACGCGGCCCTGGAGCTGGTGCCCATGGCCGACGGCGGGCCGGGCACAGTGGAGGCGGTAGTGACTGCCGCTGAGAACGGTCGGCGGATGACGGCGGCGGCCCACGATGCCCTGGGCCGGCCGCTGGAGGCCACCTGGGGCATCATCGACGGCGATACGGCCGTCATCGAGATGGCCGCCGCCTCCGGCCTGATCCTGCTGACCGAGGACGAGCGCGACCCGTGCGTCGCCTCCACCTACGGCACGGGCGAGGTCATTCGGGCCGCCCTGGACGCCGGTTGCCGTCGGATCATCGTCGGCATTGGCGGCAGCGCCACCAACGACGCCGGTGCGGGCATGGCGCAGGCTCTGGGCGCTCGCCTCCTGGACGACGCCGGGCAGGACCTGCCGCTCGGTGGCGCCGCCCTCGCCCGTCTGGGGCGCATCGATGTATCCGGCCTCGATCCGCGCCTCCGAGAGTGCCGTGTGCTGGCCGCCACCGATGTCTTCAACCCGCTGTGCGGGCCGCAGGGGGCGTCTCTTCTCTACGGCCCCCAGAAGGGGGCGACGCCGGAGGTGGCCCGAGAGCTGGATGCGGCCCTCAGACACTATGCACAAGTCGTTGAGCGCGACCTGGGGGTGAGCGTGCTCGATCTGGCGGGAGCGGGGGCGGCCGGCGGCCTGGGAGCGGGGCTGGCTGCCTTCCTGAATGCGGAGCTGGTTCTAGGGGCCCAGCTTGTGGCCGAGGCCGTGGGGCTGAGGAAGCGGCTGGAAGGAGCTGACCTGGCGCTCACCGGCGAGGGGCGGCTGGACGCCCAAACCAGCTTCGGCAAGGCGCCTCTGGAGGTGGCCAGGCTGGCCAGGGATTGCGGCCTGCCGGTGATAGCCATCGCCGGCTCCCTGGCGGAGGACTGCCGCTCAGCGCTGGGCGATGTCTTCGATGCGTTCGTCGCTATCACGCCGCGGACGATGTCGGTAGGGGAGGCCATGGCCCGGGCGGCGGAGCTGGTGGCCGATGCCGCCGAGGGCGTGGCCCGCCTGCTGCTGGTCGGCCAGCGCTTGGGCAGGCGTTAGGAGTTCGATGATGTCTTCTGTTCTGGAGGAATTCCAGCAGGTGGGGCGAGACCTGTACGCCGCCGGCCTTGTCTCCTCCCACGGCGGCAACATGAGCGTTCGCCAAGGCGGAGGCCTGGTAATCACCAGCCACGGCAGTCGCCTGGGCCACCTGGCGCAGGGGGACCTGGTAGAGGTTGGGCCCGGTTTGGAGTCCAGCACCGAGCCGTCCATGGACGTGGCTCTCCACCAGGCCATGTACGCCGCCGCCAGCGAAGCCGTGGCGATCGTCCACGCCCATCCTCGCCATGCCATCGCCCTGTCGCTGGCTGGGGAGGAGATCCGGCCCCAGGATCTGGAGGGTGAGCACTATCTGGGCGTCGTGCCGGTCGTGCCCAGGGGCGAGAAGCTGGCCCAGGCCCTGGCCGATGCCCTGCGGCGGCACAGGATAGTGGTGGTGGCCGGGCATGGAAGCTACGCCCGCGGCGAGAGCCTGTGGCAGGCTCTCCAGTGGACATCGGTGCTGGAGGAGAGCGCCGAGGTTCTTTGGCTGCTGCAGGCCCTTAGGCGTAAGGTGTAGGCGGCGCTCCGGCCGCGGGTACCTCCTGGCGGAATTGGAACAGGTTGAAGAAGACCAGGAAGATGAGCCCCCCGGATATGACAGCCGGAATGATCGTTCCTGCCCAGGTGATGTCCCCAGCGCCCCGGTGATAGAAGCAGCTAAGCACCACGACTACCTGCTCCACGAGCGCCAGCCAGAAGACCTGGCGATGGCGCTTGGGGTCGCGGGCGGCCCATATGTAGATGATGGCGGGGATGACCGCGGAGGCGCTGAAGGCCCGCCCGGCAAGGATGCCAGAAGCCTCATGCCCTTTCATGTCGAAGAGGACGCTGCCGGACAACACCTGGGCGACGACGCCGAGGATGGCCCAGATAGCTAACAGGATGAGAACGATCCTCGGCTGGCGTAGCGTCTGTAGAACGCTGGGTTGAGGCGCGGTTGGTTGGACTTCCCCGGTCGACGCCATGGGCAACCTCCTTCTAGCCCAGGTCTAGCTCCTCCAGGCGCTCCTCATCGATCCCCAGGTGATGGCCGAGTTCGTGGAGCACGGTCTTGCGCACCTCCTCGACCACTTCCTCCCGGCTGGAACAGAGCCGCTCGTGGGCCTCTTGGTATATGACGATCCTATCGGGCAGAGCCATGTTGTAGTAGGCGCCCCGCTCGCTGAGGGGGACGCCCAGGTAGAGTCCGAAGAGGGCATCGCCTTGGCGACTGCCAGCATCGCGCCGCTCCGCTAGACTGGGGCGCCGCTTGACCACGATGTCCAAATTCTCCACGTGCTGTTGGAACTCGGCAGGTAGCTTGGCCAGGGCTTGGAGGACCAGCTTCTCGAACTCGTGCCGGCGCATGAGCCTACGGCGTTCGCTCCCAGACACAATGGTAGCCCTCGCCGGCGATGGCGTTGAGGACCTCTTGCTTCTCCTGGCGGACGAGCTCGTCCAGGACCTCCCGGCACTGCTCTACCGTTTGAGAGAAGCCAGAGCTGGCCAGTCGCTGTACGAGGCGATCCCAAGCGCCGCAGGTCACCAGCTCCCGCACATGCTTGGGCCACCAGATGGCGGTGATCTTCTCCGGAAGGCGGAAGCGAGGGCGTAGCTGCTTGATGCTCTTGAAGCGCTCCTCCAGCGAGTCAGCCCGCGGCACGAGCTTTATCAGGGGTCCTTCAGTCTCCGAGTGGCGGGCGTCGATGAAGAGGCGCTGGGGCAAGATCAGAAAGCGGACGGTCATGATGTCGGCCTTGTCGATGACCTCGAAGATAGCATCAATGTCGATGGCAAAATCGTTATCCATAACCGGCCGGAGAGGGAAAAGCCTCTTGTCCATTGTAGCATCGGCCTGAGGAGGGCAGCAAGCAGCCCTAGCCGCCGGCCAGGTAGGCCTCCAGGACGCGCCGCACCATTGGGCCCGCTTCCAGGGAGCCCGAATGGCCCTCGTCCAGGGCCACCAGCACCACGGCACGCGGGTCGTCGCGAGGGGCGTAGGCCACGAAGAACACGTGGTCCTGTAAGATGATGTCCTCGGCGGTGCCCGATTTCCCCGCCGCTGCCACGCTGGAGCCCAGGAAGGTGGTGTAGGCGGTGCCGCCGGGGTCGGCGATGACCAGGGCCAGTCCCCCGCGGATGGCCTCCAGGGTGGCCTGAGAGACCGGCAGGGGGTTGATCTCGGCGACGCTGAACTCCTGGGCCACCACACCATCGGCGGAGGTGATGCGCTGCACCAGAAGGGGTGTGCGCAGGATGCCGCTGCGGGCGATGGCGCTGTACATGTTGGCTAGCTGCAAAGG
>CAZXAF010000065.1:0-7958 GCA_964638905.1 uncultured Dehalococcoidia bacterium | reverse complement strand
AGCGGCAATTGTGAGCGCTCGCTTCATCCCTCGAGAGAGCGAGGCAAAGCGCGTGTCTCGTTTGTCGGTGAGCCTGAACAGCGCGAGGAGTTCTTCCGTTCGCTGCAGGCACTGCTGTCGAGGCACGCCGTACAGTCGTCCCATGAAGACAAGGTTCTCCAGAGCCGTCAACTCGTCGTACAGGTTGGAGCTCTCCGGCACGACGCCGAAGGCCTTTTTCGCCTTGACCACCTCGGATCTGACGTCGTAGCCCAAGACACTGGCCGACCCCGCCGTCGGCCGCGCCAGGCCCGTGAGCATGCGGATGGTCGTGGTCTTGCCCGCGCCGTTGGGCCCCAGGAAGCCGAAGACGTCGCCTTCCTTCACCGATAGGTCGATTCCGTCCACGGCGACAAGGGCGCCGTAGTGCTTACGCAGACCGGACGCTCGTATCGCCCAGGTCAAGGTACGATCTCCTGGACGTGGCGGTGGGTCCCAGCGCTTCCGACGCGGTACAGCGGCTCAGTGTGCTTGGCTATAGCCATTGACCTCTCTCCATGAAGGCACTAGGACTATCACTGGGGAGCGGCCAGGATCACCAGGCCTTGGGCCTCGGTTATCTTGAAAAGACCTGTCCTATCCAAAATCGTCTTCTGCTCGGGCATGGCCATGTGGCCTTTCTCCATAAAGAGGAGGCCATCCGGCTTGAGCATCCGATGAATCTCACGGAACAGTGCGTCGGGATCTTCTATCAAGTGAATCGTGTCGATGAGCAAGACCCGGTCGATGCTCGAGTCTTGAATCCCCGTGTCATATCCCTTGACCAGGACCGTCTCCACGTTTTGCAGGCCCTTTCCCGAAGCTTTCCGTTGCACACTACTAATAGCGAGCGGGTGGATGTCCACGGCAAAGACCTTGCCCTCGTGTCCCACCAGCTCCGCAGCCGGTATCGCGAAGCTGCCCGGCCCACATCCGTAGTCGACCACGGACATCCCTTTCCCCAGCCGGGCCCTCTCCAGGCTGCGTCGCGGGTTCTGGAGCAGGTCTCGGAGCTTGTACATAAGCGTCATGAGCCTGAACGCAAAGTCGCTCTCGCTTTTCCTTTGCTTGGTCATTGCCACTTCTCCCCTCAGAAGCTGCCTGGAGCCTCGCTCCTTACGGCTCCGGCAGGTCAACCAAGAACGTATGCCGGATCTATCGCTTGTTGCCCGGTCCTGGGCTCAGTCATCATGCTCACGCTGCCCTCATGCTACCCAGACGGCGGCATTGGCCGGCAGCGGGGTCGATTCCGAGAGGCGCGTACAGTGGACAGTGGAGTTAGCCCTATCTCCGTAGCCAAACGGATAGCCCGCGGCCCGTCGGTCCCTATGCCGCGCGCTCGACGACGGCCGCTATACCCTGTCCGCCGCCGATGCACATCGTCTCCAGTCCGAACTGGGCATTCCGCCGCTCCATCTCATGAAGCAGTGTAGCCATGATTCGAGCGCCAGTGGCCCCCAAGGGATGGCCGAGCGCTATCCCGGAGCCGTTGACGTTCATCCGCTCAAAATCGCGCTCAGTGAATCCCCACTCGCGCGTACAGGCGAGCACCTGCACGGCAAACGCCTCGTTCAGCTCGATCAGATCCATGTCACTCAGGCTGAGCCCCGCGCGTTCAAGGGCCTTCTTCGTTGCGGGCAGCGGGCCCAGGCCCATGTACGCTGGGTGAACTCCGGCCACTGCCCACGATCGCAACTTGCCCAGTGGCTTCAGTCCGAGCTCCGCCGCCTTTTCCGGCGATGTCACGATGCAACAGGCGGCCGCATCGTTTTCGCCGCTGGCGTTGCCGGCTGTCACCGTGGCATCCGGGTCTTGCGCGCTGAGCACGGCGCGCAGCGAGCCGAGCTTCTCGAGACTGGTATCGCGTCGCGGATGCTCGTCCCGATCAAAGGGAACTGCCTCGCCTTTCTTCTCTTTGACAGGTACGGGCACGATCTCGGCGTCGAACTTGCCGGCATCCATAGCCGCGATGGCCCGCTGGTGAGAGCGAAGGGAGTACTCGTCCTGCTCCTGGCGGGGGATCTTGTACTCTCGGCGGACGTTCTCGGCCGTCTCTAGCATTCCGCCCGGCACAGGATACCGTCTGCTGCCGGCGGTGACCCGACCCCTGTTCAGGGCGTCGACGAGGTTGATCACACCGCGGTTCGGGCCCCAGCGCACCGATGTGGCATAGAAGTAAGCGGTGCTCATGCTCTCCACGCCGCCGGCGAGGACTACATCGGCTACGCCCGTCTGCACCTCCATGGCTGCTATGCAGATAGACTGGAGACCGGACCCACAGCGGCGGTCAACCTGGAAACCGGGCACCTCAATAGGCAGGCCGGCCGCCAGCGCGGCGATTCGACCTATGGCCGGGCTCTCCATCGTGGGGTAGCACTGTCCAAATATGCAGTCATCCACAACGTTGGGGTCAAGATTTGTGCGCTCAAGGAGCCCGCTAACAATCGTTTCCGCTAGCGTCTCGGCATCCACGTTACGTAAGCTGCCGCCATAGCGGCCTACCGCGGTTCGCAGGGGACTACAGATCACTGCCTCGCGCATATAATTGCCTCCTAGACATTGCTCAGTTCCTGACGCTGGTGTCACATGTCATTGTACGGGCTCGGTCGACTGGGGCAAGAGGCAGGCTTGTATCGGAAGCAGAAGGCCGCCGCTTGGCCGGGGGTTGGACGAAGACCACGATGCCCATCGGCGTCGATTATGGTAGGATCACCTACGCCAATGGAACTCATCGGCAAGCTGGTGCTCAAGCTTCCCACCGGGCAGGAAGAAGAATTCGCGCTGGCCAAGTCAAGCGTGACCATCGGCCGCGCGGCCAGCAATGACATCGTGCTCAGCGACTCCAAGATCTCGCGGGTCCATGCCCGTCTGCAATACGGCGATGAAGGCCTGAACCTGGTGGACCTCGGCTCGGCCAACGGGACCCGCGTCAACGGGATGCCCATCGAACGCGCGGCGATCGCGCCGGGCGACGTCATCGAGCTTGGCGACAGCACCCTCCGATACGATACCGAGCCGCCGAAGACCGAGCCTGAGATAGCGCTCCTCGACTCGGAAGCGGATGTGGAGGCGACGCTGATCGGAGCTACCCTTTCGATGACGCTGAGCGAT
Source organism: uncultured Dehalococcoidia bacterium (assembly GCA_964638905.1). GTDB lineage: Bacteria > Chloroflexota > Dehalococcoidia > SM23-28-2 > SM23-28-2 > SM23-28-2. The sequence continues at coordinate 4,829 of CAZXAF010000065.1, read as the reverse complement.
ACTCATGGGCCACGCCTGGCTGTGCATACGCCAAACAAGACGTGGGAAATCCCCCTTGTCTCAGATGCCCTGACCATCGGGCGCCATTCTGACAGCGACATCGTTCTCGATGACCCAAGGGTTTCGCGCCATCACGCCCGGATCGAATGCCGGCTGGGGACATTCACGATCCGCGACCTCAACAGCACGAACGGTATCTGGCTTGGCAAGGACCGCGTTGATGAGCACACGTTCCAAGACGGCGATTCGATTCGCGTCGGCGGGGCGCATCTCGTCTTCAAGCGCGGTTTCGAGTCCGAAGAGCTGACCGTCGTCGAGGCGCCTTTGATGGCCGGCAAACCAGTGCATCGCCCGGTGGTCATCGTTCCCGGGCTTTTTGGCTCCCAGTTGTGGCGGGGGAGCGAGCGGCTCTGGCCCAGGGTGAAGTATCTCTTCACCGATCCGGAGATGTACTGCCTGCCGGAAGACAAGCCAATCGAGGCGCGCGGACTGGTCGACGAAGTGGTCATCGTCCCGGGCTTGATCAAGCAGGCGGGTTACAGCCGGCTCGGCGACTACCTGGAAGAGGCCCTGGGCTACGAGCGCGGCAAGAATCTGCTCGAATTCGCCTACGACTTTCGACAGGACGCCCGCTTTTCCGCGCGGCTCCTAGCGGAGGTCATCGACGGCTGGCAAGTAGCAGGGCCCATTACCATCATCGCCCACAGCTTGGGCTGTCTGGTCAGCCGTCATTACGTGGAGCGGTTGGGCGGCAAGAAAAAGGTGGACCGTCTCATCCTGATGGGAGGGCCGCACCAAGGCAGTCCCAAAGCGATTTCCGGATTGCTCTTCGGGCGCGGCCTGCTCCCCTTCGGTCTCATGGGCGACCGGCTGCGCAAGGTACTGGCCACGTTTCCTTCGGCGTATCAGGTGCTTCCTGCTTACCCGTGCGTCTTTGATGAGGGCGGCCAGCCCATAGATATCCTCTCCGACGAATCATGGCTCCCCAGGGAGCAAATCCCCCTCCTCCGGGAGGCACGCGCCTCTCATCGGGAGCTCGGTACGCGCTGCGGCGTCCGCTGTGTTTCCGTGTTCGGCTACGGAGTGAAGACCATCACCAAGGTGCGGGTGAACCGCGATTCGCAGGGACGCTGGGAAAAGATCGATCTAGATGTCGAGCCCGGCGGCGACAACACGGTTCCGGAAAGAAGCGCCGTGCTCGAGGGGACGGAGATCCACCCGGTTCAGCAGTATCACGGCGCGCTCTACGTGGACAACGATGTGAAGATGCGGCTGAAACTGGAGTTGACTCGCTAGCTTGAGCTCTCAGGAGGCGACAGCCGTAGAGCCGTCAGGTATCCTGGAAATCCGCCGCGGCGACGATGTCCGCGAATATGCCCTCACCGGCCAGACAACCGCCATCGGGCGGGCGACGGACAATCAGGTTGTCCTGAGCGACCCGCTGGTCTCACGCCACCACGCGCGACTGGAGCGGGCCGACGGCGCCTATCACATTATCGACCTTGGGAGCGCCAACGGAACCCAGATCAACGGCGCCGAAATCGAGCCGAAGGAGCAGCATCCCCTCAAAGAGGGCGATAACATCACCATCGGTGGGTTCACTCTAGCGCTGCGGCTATCCCCCGCCACAGAAGAAGCCACCCGAGTCCCCACGTCGCCGCCGGAGACGGCTCTTCGGGAAGCAGAAAGCTTGACGTTCATCGCACCGGTCACGCCGCGCCTGATCATAACCACGCCCCAGTGGACGAAGGAATTTCCCCTCGAGAAGCGTGCCCTGACCCTCGGCCGCGATCCGGCCAACGACATCGTTGTGGACGACCTTGTCGTCTCTCGTCGCCACGCCCAGGTCCAGCCCGCCGACGGCGGCCACGAGATAGTGGACGCGGGAAGCGCGAACGGACTGACGTTTCAAGGCGAGCGCGTGCCGAGAAAACTGCTGGCGGATGGCGATGTGATCTGGATAGCGCAGACCGTCTCCCTCGCCTACAAGACCACGGCGGAGGCGGTGGAAACGCCGACGGTCTCTCGAACACTCGACCTGCGTCAGCCCGCGACGTTGACGATAGGCCGCGATCCGCAGAACAACGTCACTCTTGATCATCCGGCGATATCGCGCACCCACGCCCGTATCGCACCCGCTGTCGAGCCTGGGAGTTATGTCATCGAGGACGCCGCCTCGAGCAACGGCACCTTTGTCAACGGCGAACGCATCGCATCCGGCGAGCCGCGCCCGCTGCGCCCCGGCGACATCATTCGTGTCGGCCCGATCAAGTTCGTCTTCGCGCCAGAAACGCTCGAGCAAGTGGACGAATCGCGCGACCTGGGGCTGGACGCGCTGCATCTGAAGAAGTTCGTCCGCAAAGGGTTCAACCTGCTGCAGGACATCTCGCTCTCTATCCGCCCGCGCGAGTTCGTCGCCATCGTTGGCGTCAGCGGTTCGGGCAAATCCACCCTCCTCGATGCCCTGAATGGCTTCCGCCCGGCGACCGATGGCGCCGTGCTGGTCAACGGCACCGACCTGTATCGCAATTTCGATGCGTACCGCACCAACCTGGGCTACGTGCCGCAAGACGACACCATCCACAAGGAGCTAACGGTTTACGAGGCGCTGGCCTATGCAGCGCGCCTGCGCCTCCCAGCCGACACCACTCCTGACGAGCGGCAGAAGCGCATCATGGAAGTACTGGAAACGCTCGGCCTCGCCGAGCGCAAAGATGTCCAGATCCAGAGACTGAGCGGCGGTCAGCGCAAGCGCGTGTGCATCGGCACTGAACTCCTGACGCGGCCGGGGCTCTTCTTCCTGGATGAAGCCACCTCCGGCCTGGACCCCGGCACCGAGAGCCAGATGATGCGCGTCCTGCGCAAACTGGCCGACCAGGGACACACCGTTATCCTTGTCACCCACGCGACCAAGAATGTGATGCTCTGCGACCACGTCGTCTTTCTCGCCAAGGGTGGAAACCTCGCGTACTACGGGCCGCCGGAGAAGGCTCTGTCCCATTTCGGCGTCGAGGACTTCGACGCCATTTACGAGAAGCTGGAGGGTGAATCAACCCCCGAAGCCTGGGCGGAGGACTATCGCCGTTCGCCGCAGTACCAGGAATTCGTGATCGGCCGCCTCCAGCGAGACGCCGGCGCGCAGGTCCCCACACTGCGTCCACAAGAGATGGTCTCGCCCCCGCCCCCACCCATCCCCACAGCAGCGAAGGGCGACGGCGCGAGGGCAGCCGCGGCCCGTGGCCGGGGCGTGTCTGCACTGCGCCAATTCTGGATTCTCTCCGCGCGCTACCTTACCATCATCCGCCGCGACCGGATGAATCTTGCCCTCCTCTTCCTCATCGCGCCGGCGCTGGGCAGCATCGACCTCATCGCCTGGCCGAAGAAGGTTTTCGATTTCGTCGAAGGGGATGCCACGCGAGCGATGCTGATGCTCTTCCTGAGCGCGCTCATCCCATTCCTCGTCGGTGCGCTCAGTTCCGTGCGTGAGATCGTCAAGGAAACGCCTGTCTATAAACGCGAGCGCACGGTCGCTCTGAAGATCCTGCCCTACCTTATGTCAAAGGTGTGGGTGGGCTTCCTCTTCGCCCTCTATCATGCCGCCGCGCTGTTCGTCCTCAAGCTGCTGGCGGTTGACTTTTCCTACCTTGGCACGCAGGAGATGGCCCAGTTCTACGCTACGCTCGTGCTGGCCGCGATGTCGGGCGTGCTGTGGGGCCTCCTCATCTCCGCACTCGCTCCACGCGAAGAGCAGGCGATGCTCCTGGTCATTGTGGTGGTCGTTGTCCAGATAGTCTTCTCCGGCGCTCTTGTGACGCTCAGCGAACTGGGCATCCTGGGCGAGATTGTAGGCAGCCTGACCAGCACCAAATGGGCCCTCCAGGCGCTGACCACCGTCACCCAGGTGAAGACCGGCATATGCACAGGCGCCAGCCTGGTCGACTGCCGCCTGCCCGGGATGGGGGTGTTTGGGACCGACGCCGAGCGGCGCGTCTACTTGGCCCCCATCGAAGACCGGTACGGAGACGTCTTCGGCGCGGATGTGTTCATCAGTTGGGGCGGGATGATCCTTATCATGGTGGGGCTGTTCGCGCTGCTTTTCTGGTTCCAGAAGAGGAAGGACGTAATCTAAGGACGCCTGAGAGCCCGCCACGAACGGCGGACACCTGCAAGGCTACCCCTGCCAGCTTATGTCACATATCACGTCCGAGAAGAACTCTATCTTGTCCGCCGTCAGGTACTCGTTCGTGCCGTAGAACTCGATATAGTAGGAAATCATCCAGTCCCAATCGGGAGAGTAGTCAAGATACAGGTCCGGCCACACCAGGACGGCGTCAGCGAGATATGTGCCGTCCTCACTGTATACCGACGCCAGTTCACCGTCGGAGATATAGCCATCGTCAGAGACAGCCTCTTGGAAGTAGAGGATTTCCCTTTCGGTGTCACCAACGAGCGGCCCGAAGTCACACGTGTTGCTGACTGCCACCCAATCGAACACCCAGGGGCCAGTCTCGAACGATAGCGGCGGCGGGCCGGGCAGCGGCTCGCAGGCATCGCCGCGGCTGTCGCCGTAGGTGTCCGCCTGATCCGGGTTGTAGATGTCGGGGCAGTTGTCGTAGGCATCGGGGACCGTGTCGTAGTCACGGTCAGGCAGCGGCTCGCAGGCATCGCCCCGGCCGTCGCCATAGGTGTTCGCCTGATCCGGGTTGTAGCTATCGGGGCAATTGTCCGATTCGTCGGGCACCGTGTCCTTGTCCCGGTCAGACACCGGCCGAGACTCGCAGGCATCGCCGCGGCTGTCGCCGTAGGTGTTCGCCTGATCCGGGTTGTAG
>CAZXAF010000064.1:0-8151 GCA_964638905.1 uncultured Dehalococcoidia bacterium | reverse complement strand
GTGCTAGGGGAGGATGCCGACCCAGAGCGGCCCTGGGCGGAACCTTTCGCCCCGCTTCTCCATCACCGCGAGAAGCCTGGGCCTGGCTTCTCCCCACCCCACATCGAACTGCACCTCACCGTGGGCAGCAAGGGAGAGGGAGCATTGGACCAAGCTGGGGACGCCCTGGTAGCCCGCATCGTGGACTTGGTGCGAGATGCAGGATGCAGGGTGCAGGAGGATGGCCAGACCCGTCCGCTGGACTATGGGGACATCGCCATCCTGTGCCGTGCCTCGACCTCCTTCAGCGCCTACGAGGACGCCTTAGAGCGGGGCGGGGTTCCTTTCCTCACCGTGGCCGGGCGCGGGTTCTACGGCCGCCCCGAGATCCGCGATCTGCTCAACGCTCTCCAGGCCCTGGCCGACCCCACCGATGACCTGGCCCTGGTGGGGCTGCTGCGCTCGCCAGCTTTCGCCCTGTCCGACGCGGCGCTGTTTCGCCTCTGCCAGGAACGGGATCGGGCCGAGGAAGCTGTTCTCCTGTGGGACGTCTTGCGAGAAATTGGGGATGGACTGCCCGAAGCGGATGGCGCACGGGCTGAGCGAGCGGCCCGCATCATCACCGATCTGCACGGCCAGGTGGGGAGGACTTCCGTGGCCGACCTATTGAAGGCCCTCCTGGACGCTACCGACTACCGGGCGGGGTTGATACAGGCCGGGCTGGCGCGGGGCGCACGCAATGTGGCCAAGCTTCTGGCCGACGCTCACGCCAGCGGCATCGTGGGCGTGGGGGAGTTCCTGGAGTACGTGAACGGCCTGCGCGACAGCGGGACGCGGGAGGGTGAGGCCCGTGCCACGGCTGAGGGCGCAGTGCAGATCATGACCGTCCATGCGGCCAAGGGGCTGGAGTTCCCGGTGGTCGTCATCGGCGACATCACCCACGAGGGACGAGAGCGTCGCGATCCACTGATAGACCCCGGCCTGGGAGTGCTGCTGCCGCTCAAAGACGAAGACGATACCTTGCCAGCCATTTATCGCCTGGGCAAGCTTCGTGACAAAGACCAGGAGGACGCCGAATCGGACCGGCTCCTCTACGTGGCGGCCACCCGCGCCCGCGAGAAACTGATCTTCAGCGGGTGCATCAAATTGAAGCGGGACGGCACCCCAGGCAGCTTAGGAGGCTGGTTTGGGAAGATCGGCGGGGCGGAAGGGCTGGGGCTGGTGGGCACACCGATCGCACATGACGAAGAAGGTGCAGACGCCATCCACGTGCACCTGCAGGTCGGTTCGACACCGGTCTCCTGCACCATCTATGAGCCCGAGTATGTCTGGGTCCATCCTCTTGGCGAAACGAGGGTGGAAGCGGGGCCGTCTGTACCTTTGCCACCTCCCCTCTTGGATCCCGTATCTCCGGGGATAGAGCGCGTGGACCAGCGAACTGCGGAGCGGGATCGCATCCCACTACAGCGGGGCTGGCGGGTGGTGCCGGCGGTGAAGCGCCCTACGGCACCGGCGTGGGTGATCGGCTCTCTGGTGCACGAGGCGTTGGCAGCATGGCGCTTCCCCGACGACGAATTCCAGAGTTGGGCCGAGGCCCGTGCCCGAGGGTACGGCATCACCGACCTCCGGGAACTGGCCGATGCCGTGCGCCAGAGCCAGCGGCTGCTGGTCCGTTTCCAGGCCCATCCACTTTGCCAGGAGATACAGACTGCCGACCGGCGGTTGCACGAGGTGCCCTACAGCGTCCTGGTGGACGGACGGGTCGAGAGCGGGATCATAGACGCCCTATACCTGCGGGAGGGCATCTGGACCGTCGTCGAGTTCAAGACAGATGAGGTGAGGAACGACGCCGACTTTGAGAGACTACTGGCTGACGAGGACTATCTGGTTCAGGCGCAGCGCTACATCGCGGCAGCGGAACGCCTGCTAGGCCAGCTGCCCCGGTTCCTCTTGTGCATGCTCAACTACGGCGGAGGTGTGCACCTGAACCTAGTGGAAGACGGGAAGCAGATGAAGAATACGTCATCCACACCAAAGGACACTGATGAGCGACTTCAAGAGTTGGCCGACGGTCCGGGGTAGCGAACGGTTGACGGGTAGCGAGGATGGCCTCAGGACAACCACGGCTGCTATTGCTCCATGAACCCAGGGGGAAAGGAAGTGACTGATGAGCCCCTTTTTTGCCAGTCTGCAACTACTTACACTGACGGACATCTTGTGGCTGCCAGGTCTCATCCTGGGCTTCACGGTCCATGAATTGGGTCATGCCCTGGTGGCCTATTGGCTGGGTGATCGCAGCGCAGAGAACCGCAGCCGCCTCACCCTGAATCCGGCCAGGCACGTGTCGCTGATTGGCCTGCTAGCCTTCATCTTCCTCGGTATTGGCTGGGCCAAGCCGGTGCGCATCCGCCCCGGCGCCTTCAAGCACCGCCATTGGAACAGCTTCCTGGTCTCTATCGCTGGCGTGGCGGCCAATGCACTGTTTGCGGGGCTCGTGTTCGTTGGCATGATGGCCGTATCCGTAGTGGCAGGCATCATTGCCGGGAGAGTGGGAGCAGACTACACCCAGGTGTGGGACGTCCTCTTCTTTGAGGAAGGGGACCCATGGGGCTGGGGGGGTGTCCTGTCTGCCCTGACTGGCTATGTGGTAGACACAAACGTGAGCCTGGCTCTGTTCAATCTTCTGCCTCTCCCCTTCTTCGATGGTTTCCAGGCCCTACGCAATCTGTGGCGCATGATCACGCGGCGCCGACCGGCGGATGAACAGCTTGCCGCCGAGCAGATCCAGATTCAATTTGAAGCGGGCACGCAAGCGGTGCGAGAGGGCAAGTCTACAGAGGCCATAGCAGCCTTCCGAAAGGTGCTGGAGCTCAAGCCTGATATCTACGAGGCTTGGCATAATTTGGGTCTGATCTATCAGGACAAGGGGCCAACGCATGCCGCCATCGCCGCCTGGCAGGGGGCGTTGAAAGCAGCAACCGATCAGGAGACACGGACCGGGTTGCGAGAGCGACTGGCATCCCTGGGCTGGGAAGGAGAGCCAGAGGCATCGTACACGACATTGCTGCGGCAGTTACCGGACACAGTGCGGAAGAGGCCCCTTGGCGATTTGGGATTTAGTCCCGCGGGCATAACTGGGCAGCGAAGTCGGTCCAAGAAGATCATTCGTTGGGGCAGCTTGGTTGTGATAGTGAGCCTGGTCTCGTTCGCCTTGCTGGTTGGACTGGTGATCAAGGCGGTGGGTCCTGATGAGTACATCGTGCTAGTTGAGCAGGGCATATCGCTGATGGAGATGGAGCAGATGGAAGAGGCCGAACAGGCTTTTCAGAAAGCTCTCCTAAAAGATGCCCGCCGAGCCGAGGCGCATCTGGGACTGGGCATGGTCAAGATGGCAGAAGAGGACTGTGCTGCGGCTGTTATCCACTTTCAGGACGTGACAGACGCTGCGCCACAGCTTGGAGGAGGATACCTGTTCCTGGGATTTGCCCACCTCTGTCAACGGGAGCTGGATGAGGCACTCGATGCATTGGATAGAGCAAGAGAGTTGGATGGGGAGGAAGTACGCGTCTACTGGGCGCTTGGACGTGTCCACTTGCAGCGGGACGATCTGGTGGCGGCGGTAGCAGCTTTCCATCAGGCGCTGGAGCTAGCTCCCGACGACGGGGACACCCATGCAGACCTGGCCTTCACACTCTATCACCTTGGAGACCTGGAAGGAGCTCTGAGCGAGGTTGACACCGCCCTGACGCTCAACCCGGACTCTGCCTCCGCATACGAGACTTTGGCTTTGGTGTATTTCGATCAGGGAGATGTAGAGGCCGCGCTGACGGCAGCCCATCGTGCGGTGGAGCTTTATCCTCAAACGGTACCGGCGCTCTATGTGGTCGGGTGCTGTTACCGCGACCAGGGTGACGCATCCCAGGCAGCCGAGTACTTCCGTTTGGCGATAGAGCGTGCAGGGCCAATGCGATTCCAGCAATTGTATGCCAGCCGGGCTCAGGAAGCGCTGTTGGCTTTAGAGCCCTGACTGAACGGCCCAGCAGACAGGCTTGGAGATACGATAGCACAAAGCCGTTTCCTGGGCAAGGGGGGGCGGCCTGTCTGGTTCTTGAGGCTCTATACCTCTCCCTACCTGTCACAGACAGGACGAGAACGCATGACAGAGCAAAAGATACCCCAGCGCCTGCTAGCCGTACCAGAGGTGGCTGAGCTATGCCAAGTTAGCGAGATGACCATGCGCCGTTGGACTTCAACTGGTATGCTGTCCATCGTCAGCTTGGGGCAATTGGTAGTCAGAATCCGCCCCAACGATCTGGAGAAATTCATCGAGGAGTGGCTGATACCAATGGGGGCGCAACTGACGCCGTCCTAGCGAGAGACAAAGCAATGGCCGAGTAATCGAGTTCCTCTAGCCATCGGGACGAACCTGAACTGCTTTATCTCAGCAAGATTCCGGACAACTCACCAGCCACTGCCTTGTACGAGGCGGGTGAGTTTTGGCTTGTGAGGGTGGATGAGGAACAATAGGGCCAGACTCTTGGCGAGTAGTCTATCGTACCTGGCATAACTGGGAATGCCCCGCTTGTTCCAAATCATCACCAATCTCAAAGCAAGTCTGTTTGTGATCGATTGGAGGGTGGCACAATGTCCACATCCGAAGGGGTGCAGATACCAATACAGGGAAACTATGCTGAGCAAGATGTGCGGCGCGCCATTTCTCTGGGTTATGGCCGTGGATTCAGAGTTGCGAGGATCATCTTTATCGCAATTGCTGCCGTGTTTGTGTTGGCCGCCTTGGCTGTGGCAGTGTCTGGGATCGAAGGGTCACTTACGCCTATGATCTACTCTCTGCTTTTCCTTCTAGTCCTTGCGTTCCTTCCGTGGGCCCTGCAATGGATCTCGGCCCGCCAGGTTGCCAGCTCACCACTGTACAGGGAGGCAGTCACAGGTGTGGCGACCGATGAGTTTCTAGAGATGCGCAATAGTCTGTCGGAGTCCAGAGTGCGATGGGATGCGTTTGTCTCTTACAAGATGTCGGACGATGTGATGTTGCTCTATCAGCATAACGCTGCCTTCTATCTCGTGCCTCGCAGCCTCCTGGCAAGTGACAAGGATTGGGAGAGTCTGAGACAACACGTCAGGGCGAATGTTCCTGAGAAACCGCAGCAGTCATCAGTCGGACGCTGGCTGGCAATTGGTCTCATTGTGCTCTGGCTCACAGTTCTTCTCATGGGTCTCTTGCAGAGTCTATTGCGGCGGTGATTCCTGCGGACGTATGCCTGGACGCTGGTACTGTCCTATGCTATTTGGGGTTGAGGAACGCAAAAGCCGCCTGCATCAACTGCGCCAATGGCCTTTTGCTTTTGCCAACCAGGGCCAACCGTGATATACTACGCTCAGTCCAAGAAAAAAGGGGTTACCGAATCATGTCTCCGGTAACCCCAGCACCCACTCCTGAACGCCCAGGAGAAGGCTGGAGGAATTGTAGCACAAAGCCGCTTCCTGAGCAAATGGGGGCGGCTTGTTTTGTCTGTGATCATCCTTACCTCAAGTGCCTGGCGACAAGGCGGAACAGACCAAGCTCTACCCAGATTCAACCGTAGCACTGCAGTAGGAGGAAGCCATGGACGTCTTTGCCCTACGCAACCAGCTCATTCACGACTATGCTGAATACATCAAGAGTTTCATCAACATCAGCGGCGAGCGCATCCGGGAGCACGTTGATCGCGAATTGGACGAGGGCCTGCTTTGGCCAGATCCGCTGCTCCAGTTGAACCCCAACTTTGAGCCGGGACCCCGAATTGACGACCTGGTTGACGACGGGAAGTTGCGTCCTCAATGTCGTCGCATATTCCGTATCAAACCCATTGACGAACCCGACAAGCCCCTGCGACTCCACAAACACCAGGCCGATGCCATCGAGGCCGCGAGTTCCGGCGATAGTTACGTTCTGACCACCGGCACCGGTTCGGGAAAGAGCCTGGCATATATCATCCCCATCGTCAATCACGTCTTGCACCGAGGCAGCGGCAGAGGCATCCAGGCGATCGTTGTCTATCCCATGAACGCGCTGGCCAACAGCCAGTTCAACGAACTGGAGAAGTTCCTATGCCGTGGCCTCCCTGCAGGGCAGCCGCCCGTTACCTTCCAACGCTACACCGGCCAGGAGTCTGACGAGCAAAAGCAAGCCATCATCACCAACCCACCTGACATCCTGCTGACCAACTATGTGATGTTGGAGCTACTGCTAACTCGCCCTCATGAGCGCAACATCGTGCGAGCCGCCCGCGGTCTGAAATTCTTGGTCTTGGACGAGCTACATACCTACCGCGGCCGGCAGGGTGCTGACGTAGCGTTGCTGGTGCGGCGCGTGAGAGAGGTCTGCGCCAGCCCTCACCTGCAATGCGTGGGGACATCGGCCACGCTGGCCGGAGGCGGGACCCTGGCCGAGCAGCAGAAGGAGATCGCCGAGGTAGCCAGCCACCTGTTTGGGACCACCGTCAAGCCTGAGAGGATCATAGGTGAGACCTTGCGCCGGGCCACACCAGAACGCGACCTGACCGACCCGGCGTTCGCGATCGGGTTGACTGAGCGGATCAGCGATGCCCAGCGGCAGCCCCCAGATGACTACGATGCTTTCGTAGCCGACCCACTCTCTATCTGGATCGAGTCCACCTTCGGACTAGCAGCAGAGCCAGAGACCGGACGCCTGCGCCGCGCCACGCCTCTCGGCATCACCGGCCCTGAAGGGGCGGCTGGCCAGTTGTCTCATTTGATTGGCATTCCAGAGGCACGCTGCGTGGAGGCGATTCAAGAGACGCTCTTGGCTGGCTACGACGTTCCCGACCCGGAAACCGGTTTCCCCACCTTCGCCTTCCGCTTGCACCAGTTCCTCAGCCGTGGTGATACAGTTTACGCCTCGCTGGAAGCGCCGGAGCGGCGCTACATCACCACCAGCGGGCAGCAGTTTGTCCCCGGTGACCGCCAGCGAGTTCTACTGCCCCTGGCCTTTTGTCGCGAGTGTGGGCAGGAGTATTACACCGTGCGCAAGCGGGTGGACCCGGAAACACAGCTTGCAACCTTCTTGCCCCGAGACCTGACCGATCAGACTGGCGAGGAGGATGAGGAAAGGGGTTTCCTGTACAACAACCCGGCCAAGCCCTGGCCAGAGGATGCGGCTGAAGTCATCGAGCGGCTGCCCGATGATTGGTTGGAATCAGTCAAGAGCGTGACGCGCATTAAGCGGGCCCGCCGCCCTAGACTGCCCCAGGCTCTACGCCTGAACACCAAAGCTGAAGAGGATGAACATGGCACTGAGTATCACTTTGTCAAAGCGCCGTTTCGCTTCTGCCTGAACTGCGGCGTTGCCTACGGCAGCCGTCAGCGTTCTGATTTCGGCAAGTTGACCACCCTCGCCGCTGGAGGGCGCAGCACCGCTACCACGGTGCTCAGCCTCTCTTCCCTGCGGGCGTTGCGCCGCGACGAGACCCTGGACCGCAAGGCCCGCAAGCTCTTGAGCTTCACCGACAACCGCCAGGATGCATCGCTTCAGGCCGGTCACTTCAACGACTTTGTGGAGGTGGGACTGCTCCGCGCTGCCCTCTACCGGGCCGTGCGCCAGGCTGGCCCTGCCGGGCTGACCCACGAGGAACTCTCGCAGCGTGTTTTCGAGGCGTTGGATCTCCCCTTTGAGTTGTACTCCACCGACCCGACGGTCAAATTCCAGGCCCGCGATGACACCGAACGCGCTTTGCGGGAAGTGCTGGCCTACCGCATCTACCACGACCTGCGGCGGGGCTGGCGAGTGACCGCGCCTAATCTGGAGCAATGTGGCCTGCTGGAGATCCGCTACGCCTCCCTGGCGGAACTGTGCGCCGAGGAGAGTGAGTGGCAAAGCTGCCATGCCGTCCTGGTCACTGCCTCACCCGCTGAGCGTGCCAGTGCGGCCCAGGCGCTACTGGACTTCCTGCGACGCGCGTTGGCAATCAGGGTGGACTATCTGGATGCCACCTACCAAGAACGCATCCAGCAGGTCAGTAGCCAGCGACTGAGGGATCCCTGGGCCATTGATGAGAATGAGAGCATGGAGAGCAGCGCCGTCGCCTTTCCTCGTTCCAGGGAGCGGAGCGGTCGCGATTGGCGGGGGAATGTCTTTGTCTCCGGGCGCAGCGG
>CAZXAF010000063.1:0-8200 GCA_964638905.1 uncultured Dehalococcoidia bacterium | reverse complement strand
ACCAGGAACATCGCTATCGCAGCGAGGAACTCCACGCTGCGGACAGCCTCCAGCAATCTTCCTAAGGCCCGTTGCTCTGTTGTCACCTGTCGCGACGTTATCTGGTCGAACACACCCTACGCTTCCTCTTCCATGACCACCCAACCCATCCTTAACCCATAGAGGACAGCTTCGGTGCGTGATCCCACTCCCAGCTTGTTGAAGATGTTCACCAAGTGAGCCTTGACGGTAGGAACACTGAGGACGAGTTCGTTGGCAATCTCCTTGTTGCTGTGGCCCTTGGCGGCGAGCTGGAGCACCTCCAGCTCCCTTCCCGTGAGGGGTTCCTCGCCGTCCACCGGCATGGGACGATGCGTCGAGCGGCCAGCCCGAGCGAGCAGCCTGGCCGCCACCGCCGGGTGAAGCACTGCTTCCCCGGCATGGACCGATCGAATGGCCTGGATAACCTCCCGGCCGGTGGCGTTCTTGAGGAGATAGCCGGCAGCGCCAGCATCCAGAAGACCGAGCACGTAGCGGTCGTCGTCGTAAGCGCTGAGGATCAGCACGGCAGTGGTGGGGTTGGTCCTTTTGATCTGCTTGGTGGCCTCAATGCCATTGAGGCGGGGCATGACGACGTCCATGAGGACGATGTCAGGCTTCAGGGCCCTGACCGCCGCTACGGCCTCATGGCCGTTGCCTGCCTCCCCCACCACCTTTATGTCTCGTTGTTGTTCTAGAAGGTTACGCATGCCCTCCCGGAGCACGGAATGATCATCTGCCAGCACCACGGTAATCGGCTCCAAGGCATAACCCCTAGCGAATCGTGAATGCCTTCACGACTTATTCTACACCTTCTGGCGGCACCTGTCATTCGACTGTAGTTCTACAACTTTCGTCGCTTCTGCGACGAAAGACCAATGAAAATTAGGCTTTCGGCTGAAGCAGCTAGAGGGAGCGAAAGGTGAAAATGTTCACGAAGGCAAATTTGAGAGGAGGCAATGCCATGAAAGACAAGGCATTCATTTTCTACGGCAACCCGTGCACCATCTGCCTAGCGGACGCTGAGCTGCAGAGCTTCGAGGACGCCAAGAAGGGTGACTGGAGACCCTGCCCGTTCTACCGTGAGGGACGCGGCTGCTCTTCTTCCTCCTGCGGATGCATCCAGCTCGCCGGCGTCAAGATGGCTCGCTATGTCCTCCAGTTCTACAGCGAAGCATCGGAGGAGGCCCTGGACATAGAGAAGGCGGAGTTCCGGCGGAGGGCACCCCTTCCTCCCAAGCGAGTAGAGGCCTACATCGACACCCCCGAGTACAACTACCGCCGGATCACCGACCCGGAGCTCGTTGTACAGCGTGTCTGGGAATATGCCCAGGCCGTCCTGGACATCAAGCCAGGCGAGCGTGTCTTCCGTGCTTCGGAGGAGGAATGGGCAGCGCCCGTGGCTGTCGAAGCCGAGGCCGCAGCGGCCAGCGCCGAGGAGGAGAGGATCGAGCCACCGCCCACTCGTCGCGTGGCATAACCACCCTCACCTATACCCGGCTAACACGACTCTCAGCGAGTCGGTAACTGGCTGGGAGTGCCAAGAGAAGGGACAAACTAGTCATGGAAGAACAAGAGCGTGTCGTGCCGCTCCGGCGCACGGATGAAAGCGGCAATGGTCAACGCCCGCTTTCCGGCTTCATGTTTCGGGGGCAGGCCCTGTCCATGCCCGTCGCCCGACCGCGAGGAGGGCTACAGGCGAGGCGAGTGCGGCGGCCCACCTGGGCAATTCTCTCACCGACCATGCTCGATGTTGCCACCAGCATCACCGGCGCCGGCCTGGCCGCCTTCCTCTTCATGCACATGGGCCTGCTCTCCAGCGTGCTTATCGGCGCCGGCTCCCTGGACGCGCTGGCCGAATTTCTGGAGCGCTACTACCTGCTGCATATAATGGCGCCCCCTCTTATACTCTTGCTGCTGGTTCACGTCGTATTGGTGACGCGCAAGGCGCCAACCACCTTCCGCCAGCAGTGGACGCTGGTGCGCCAGCTGCGTCAAATGGGGCACCTCGACACCTGGACCTGGGCCTTTCAGGTGGTTAGCGGAGCGGCACTGATGGTTTTCGCCTCGATTCACCTATGGGTGTCTCTCACCGAACTGCCCATCGAGGCGGCAAAGAGCGCCGACCGCGTCTCCGCGTTCCTCTGGTTCGACGTCCTCTTCGTGCTCTTCGCCGTAGGCCACGCCTGCGTAGGTCTCTACCGTATCGCCGTCAAATGGGGGCTGCTGTCCCGCCGCGGGGCCTATACGGCACTGGCCACACTGACCGCTGTTGTCTTGGCGATAGAGTTCACTATTGTAACAACCTTCTACACTCTCGGAGGCGGAGCATGACGACCGTTATGACCGACGTCCTGGTGATCGGCGCGGGCCTGGCCGGCGAACGCACGGCCGTCGAGGCGGCCGCGCATGGTCTCCAGGTCATTATGCTATCGTTAGTGCCCCCGCGACGCTCCCACTCCGTTGCCGCTCAGGGTGGCATGCAGGCCGCCCTGGGCAACATGGCCAGGAGCGCCGGCGACTCCCCCGATGTCCACTTTGAGGACACGGTGAAGGGCGCCGACTGGGGATGCGAGCAGGATGTGGCCCGCCTGTTTGTCAACCTGGCGCCAGTGGCCATCCGTCAGATGGCCCACTGGGGGGTCCCCTGGAGCCGAGTGGTGCCTGGGCCGAAGCGACTTCCTAGCGGCGATATCGTCGAGGAGTCGGCAGAGAAGGAAGGGCTTATCGCCGCCCGCAACTTCGGCGGCACCAAGAAGTGGCGGGCCTGCTTCTGCTCCGACGGCACAGGGCACTCCCTGCTCTACACTATGGACAATGTCGCCTTGCAGCTCGGCGTCCAGGTTCACGACCGAACCGAGGCCATGGCCCTGATCCAAGACGGTGAGCGATGCTACGGCGCCGTCGTCCGAGACCTCCGCAATGGTGAGCTGCGCACCTATCTGGCTCGGGCCACGGTCATCGCCACCGGCGGCTACGGACGCATCTACGGCCAGTCCACCAACGCCGTCATCAATGACGGCACGGGAATGGCGATAGGGCTGGACACAGGCGTCGTCCCCCTGGGGAATATGGAGGCCGTACAGTTCCATCCCACCGGCGTCGTGCCGGGGGACATCCTGGTTACCGAAGGATGCCGCGGTGACGGCGGCTACCTGCTGGACAAAGACGAACACCGATTCATGCCCGACTACGAGCCGGAGAAGCAGGAACTCGCCTCTCGGGACGTGGTCAGCCGGCGCATGGTCCACCACATGCGCCAGGGCCACGGCGTGGAATCGCCCTACGGAGACCACCTCTGGCTGGACATCCGCCACCTGGGTAAGGACCACATAGAGACCTATCTCCGCGATGTCGCTGAGATCTGCCGCGATTTCCTGGGCGTCGACCCGGTGCACGAACTCATTCCGGTACGACCCACCCAGCACTACAGCATGGGCGGCGTCCGCACCGACATCGGCGGCCGTGCCTACGGGCTCACCGGCCTATACGCCGCCGGCGAGGCGGGATGCTGGGACCTCCACGGTTTCAACCGCCTCGGCGGCAACTCCGTGGCGGAGACGGTGGTCATGGGCATGGTGGTGGGCAGAACCATCGCCCAAGACCTCGCCGGCTCGGACTCCTCTTTCCCCGACTCCGCCGTTCGTTCTGCATGGGCACAAGTGGAGCAGCGGATGCGCGCTCTCGCCTCTTACGGCCTGGAGTATGTCTACGACCTGCGCCAGCAAATGTCGGATATCCTCATAGAGAAGGTGGGAGTCTTCCGCAACGGCGAGCAGCTCGTCAAGGCCGTAGAGGCACTCCAGGAACTGCACGAGCGAGCCAAGAACCTGGGGCTGCGCTCCAGCGGACGGGGACCCGACCCCGAGGTTTCGGCGGCCCTGCGCCTGCCCGGCATGATCCGGCTGGCCATTACCATCGCCTACGGGGCGATGCAGCGCACCGAGAGCCGCGGAAGTCACTACCGGGAGGACTACCCCGCCCGAGACGACACGCTCTGGCTCAGGCGAACTCTGGCAACCTGGCCCAACGGCGCCGACTTACCGCGCCTCAGCTATGAGCCTGTCAAGATCACAGAATCGCCCCCGGGCGAGCGCGGCTACGGCGAAACGCGGGCAACGGACAAGAAGGAGGGCATCCGTGGCTAATCGCACACTCACTTTCTCGATCTTTCGCTACAATCCTTACGACCCGGATTTCGGGCCGCGGATGCAGGAGTACATCCTGGAGGAGACCCCCAGGATGACCTTGTTCACCGCCCTGACGCGCATTCGGGAGGACATGGACCCCTCCCTCCAGTTCGACTTCGTCTGTCGGTCAGCGGTTTGCGGGTCCTGCGCCATGCTGGTCAACGGCCATCCCAGGCTGGCCTGCCGCACGCGCACCGACCAACTCCACAAGAAGATCGTTCTTCATCCGCTTCCCTTCTTCCGCCTGATCGGGGACCTCTCCGTGGACACAGGGAGCTGGTTCGCGGAGATGGCCCAACGCGTCGAGTCATGGGTGCATACCCCCAAGCCTTTTGACCCCGATGGGGAAGAAGACCGCATGTCCAACGACGAGGCGCTGGCTGTCTACGAGCTGGACCGCTGCATCGAGTGCGGCTGCTGCGTCGCCGCCTGCGCCACCGCCCAGATGCGAGACGACTTCCTGGGAGCGGCCGGATTGCTTCGCATTGCCCGCTTCTGGATCGACCCGCGCGACCAACGTACCGATGCCGACTTCTTCGATGTGGTAGGAACCGATGCCGGTGTCTTCGGCTGCGTCGGCCTGCTGGCTTGCCAAGACTATTGCCCGAAGAACCTGCCTCTGATGGAGCAGCTGGCCTATTTGCGCCGCAAGATGCTGCTCGCCAGTATCCGCTCGGCGAGGGGCAACAAGGACCGACAGCCAGAGGAGCAGACGAAGGTTAGTAGCTAGACGGGGCTTGTCCGCACCGTCTCCGCGCGCTCAGCTATGCTATGCCCGAGCTGTAGCGCACCGCGCCCTTTGGAGTCATACCCTTCGCTTCGCGCAGGGTGACAACGACGGCTCCCGTCATTCTGAGCGAAGCGAAGAATCTGAGGCAACCGAACGGATGCGTCGCTAGATCCTGGAGCAAGTACAAGCGGCGCTATGAGAAGGTTCGGGCTATGCCGTCTCCTCGTCGCGGGCCTCTTCTTCAGCCGACGGCTCCACGGCCTGACCACCACCGCTGAGAAGGATGGGGCGCCGGTTACCGCGAATGGCCTCCGCATCCACCACGCACTTCTTGATGTCGGGATGAGAAGGGATCTCGTACATCACTTCTAGCAGCGTATCCTCCACCACCGTGCGCAGACTGCGGGCGCCCATCTTGTGACGCATGGCCTTCTCGGCCACCGCCTCCAGAGCGTCATCGGTGAACGCCAGCTCCACGCCGTCCAGGGCGAAGGAACGCTGGAACTGCTTCACCAGGGCATTCTTGGGCTCGGTAAGGATGGCCATCATGGCCTCCTTGTCCAGCGATTGCAGAGGCACGATCACCGGCAGGCGCCCCACGAACTCGGGGATGAGGCCGTAGTCCAGAAGGTCATCGGAGGACACCTGGCTGAGGACCTCATCGCGGGCCTTGGCGGCGTCCTCGTGAGCGAGGCCCGCTCGAAAGCCCATGGCGCGCTTGCCCGTGCCCAGGCGCTTGTCGATCACTGCATCCAGCCCCAGGAAGGCGCCGCCGCATATGAAGAGGATGTTAGTGGTGCTGATCTGGATGAAGTCCTGGTGAGGATGCTTGCGACCGCCCTGAGGGGGCACATTGGCCACGCACCCCTCGACGATCTTCAACAGGGCCTGCTGGACACCCTCTCCTGACACGTCGCGGGTGATGGAAGGATTATCACCGCTCTTGCGGGCGATCTTGTCGATCTCATCGATGTAGATGATGCCCCGCTCGGCCCGGGCGATATCGTAGTCCGCCGCCTGGATAAGGCGCAGGAGGATGTTCTCCACGTCCTCGCCCACATAGCCGGCCTCGGTGAGGGCAGTGGCATCGGTGATGGTGAAGGGGGCATCCAGAATCCTGGCCAGAGTACGAGCGAGGAGGGTCTTGCCACAGCCGGTGGGGCCCAGAAGCAGGATATTGCTCTTCTCCAGCTCGATGTCGGCCGACCGGCTTCCGGCAGCGATACGCTTGTAGTGGTTGTAGACGGCCACCGACAGGACCTTCTTGGCCTGCTCCTGCCCCACCACGTACTCGCTGAGCTGGTCATAGATCACCTTGGGGGGCGGAACGCGCTGGAAGGGGACCTTGCCGGTACCAGTCCGGTGAACAGCCTCCTCCTGCAGAATCTCGTAGCAAAGCTGAACACACTCGTCGCATATGTACACAGAGCCGGGGCCAGCGATCAGGCGGCGCACCTGCTCCTGGTTCTTGCCGCAGAAGGAACAGGAATACTGCTGCGGACGGCTTCGGCGAGAACCTGGCATAGCTCTCTATCGCTCCCTTGAGAGAATCAACCCCCGCCTATTATAGCAGACGCACACCCTTCCAGATAAGTAACGGGCCGGTGGCAGAACAACGGGTTAAAGAGCGGTCGCCCTCGACCGAAGCGTCCCCAAAAGGATCACCTACGGCTTGGCCAGGATCTCGTCTATGATCCCATATTCCCTTGCTTGGTCGACGTCCATGAAGAAGTTGCGGTCGGAGTCGCGAGCGATGCGCTCAGATTCCTGACCGGTGTGCTTGGACAGGATATCGCGGATCACCTGCTGGTTGCGCAGGATCTCCTTGGCATAGATCTCGATGTCGGCAGCCTCTCCGGTAGCCCCGCCACGCGCCTGGTGGATATGAACCGTGGAATGAGGCAGGGCATAGCGCTTCCCTTTGGCACCAGCCGCCAGAAGGACGGTAGCCATGCTGGCGCACATCCCCACGCAGATGGTGGCGACGTCGCAGCGGGCCAACTGCATCGTATCGTAGATGGCCAGCCCAGCGCTGATCGCACCGCCAGGTGAGTTCATGTACAGGTTGATGTCCTTGTCGGGGTCCTCCCTCTCCAAATAGAGAAGCTGCGCAATGATGAGATTGGCTATCTGGTCATCGATGGGCATGCCCAGGAAGATGATGCGCTCCTTGAGCAGAAGCGAGTAGATGTCGAAGGCGCGCTCGCCCCGCGGGCTAGTCTCCACCACATAGGGAATGATCATGCCAGGCATGCTGTCCATAAGCCTTACTCCTTGCTGACGACTTCTCTCTTGCCGACTTCTTCCTCTGCCGCAGGCGGCGGTGGCACATCTTCTCCCGAAGCGCTGGCCACCAGTCGATCCACGGTCTTGCGGGTGAGGAGAGAGCGCTCCAGGGCATCACGGCCGCCAGCGCTGCCGAAGATCTTCCGCACTTCGTCCGCTCGCGACCCCGATGAGGCCGCCAGCCGATCGATCTCGACATCGATGTCCTCTTGGCTCACCGAGATCCCCTCCGCCTTCGCCACGTTGTTCAGCACCAGCGAGCGCTGGATCCGCTCCACGGCCTGAAGGCGCAACTCCTGGCGCAACTCCTCCTCCGACTTGCCCATCCGTCTCAGGTGAGGCTCGATGTCCCCACCTCCGCGGGAGTTAACCCACTCACGCAGCAGCTGCTCCGTCTCTCGCTCCGCCAATATCAGCGGGAACTCCACAGAGGCGACAGCCACTACCTCGTCCACCACCCTGTCCCGATAGTGGGCCTCCGCCTGCTGCTCGGCCAGCTCACGCAGGTCCGACTCCAGCCGCTGTCGCAGCGCCTCCAGGCTGGGGAAGCCCTCCCCCACCTCGGCGGCGAAGGCGTCATTCAGCTCCGACAGCTTCTCCTCCTTGATCTCCCTCACCAGCACCGTGCACAGGCATGTCTTGCCCGCCAGCAGCCGCTGGGGATGGTCCTGGGGCACGTCTATGCTGAACTGCTGCTGAACGCCCTTCTCAGCCCCCATAAGGTGCTCGACGAAGCCGGGCGCCAAGACAGGCACCCCTGGGCGCAGGCGAATCTCGGCATCGTCCTCGGAGGCGACCGTGCGGCCGTCCACGCTGACCCGAATGTCTGCTCGCACCAGATCGCCCATTTGCAGGGGCCTGTCCACAGGCTCCAGGATGGCATACCGGTGATGCAGCTCCTCCAGCTTCTCGTCCACCTGCTCCTCGCTCACCGTCACCGGCTCTCGCTCCACCCTCACCTCCCGGTAGTTCCCCA
>CAZXAF010000062.1:5221-8342 GCA_964638905.1 uncultured Dehalococcoidia bacterium | reverse complement strand
CCGTCTGCCAGCAGTGCGGCGGCGAAGGGCGGATCATCACCGAGCCCTGCAAGGAGTGCCGGGGCAGCGGCCGCCAGCGCCAGCGCCGTCGCCTGGAGGTCAAGATCCCCGCCGGCGTCGACGACGGCTCCCAGATGCGCCTGAGGGGCGAGGGCGATGCCGGCCTGAACGGCGGCCCGTCGGGCAATCTCTACGTGGACATCAGTGTCGAGCCCCACGAGCTGTTTCAGCGGGACAACAGCGACATCATCTTCGACCTGGGGCTGAACATCGCTCAGGCCGCCCTAGGCACGCAGGTGCGGGTCCCCACCCTCGATGGGCCGCACAGCCTGAAGATACCGCCCGGCACCCAGAACGGGCGCGTCTTCGTGCTCAAGGGCAAGGGCGTGCATCGCCTGCGCGGTCAGGGTCGCGGCGACGAGCTGGTGCGCGTGCGGGTAACCGTCCCCACCAACCTCACCACTGAGCAGAGGCGCCTGATGAAGGAGTTGGCCGACAGCCTGAAGGCGTCCGCAGGCTCCGAGGACGACAAAGGCCTCTTCGGCAAGATTAAGGACGCCCTGGGCTAGGCCCTTTCTCACGAGGGGCGGAAGGTGTCTCTGAACGAAAGGCTTGCCCCTCGCTGTCAGGATATGCCCGCCGGAAAGCGATCGCCTACCCGCTGGCTGGAGGTAAGCGTGGAAGCAGCTCCCAGCGCGGAGGAGGCCGTGGCCGATGTGCTCCGTCGCCACGTCCGGGCCGGCGTGAGCATCGAGGGAGCCGACGCCTCGGTGGTGGTCAGAGGCTATCTGCCCGCCGATGGCGACCTCCCCCGGCGGCGGCGAGCCCTCCGTCGGCAGCTCGCTGCCCTCGCCTCGCCTTCGGCCGTGCGCACCCGCTGGCTGCGCGAAGAGGACTGGGCCCACGCCTGGAAGGAGTTCTTCCCCGTCCTGCATGTGACCCCTCGCCTGGTGGTCTGCCCCACGTGGCGCTCCTACCGCCCGCGAGAAGGCGAAGCGGTCATCGGCCTTGACCCCGGCATGGCTTTCGGCACCGGCCAGCACGCCACGACGCTCATGTGCCTGCGAGCTCTGGACGAACTCCTGCGGCCGGGGATGGATGTCCTCGACCTGGGCACTGGCTCCGGCGTGCTCGCCCTGGCCGCCGCCAGGCTGGGGGCGGCCTCTGTCCTTGCCCTCGACATCGATTCCCAGGCGGCGGCGGTGGCTGGAGAGAACGTGCGCCTGAACGGCCTGGAGGCGATCGTGCGGGTCGAGGAGGGCACCCTGGACGGCCTGCTGGCGCCCGCCTTCGACCTGGCGATGGCCAACATCAGCGCGGCGGTCATCGTGGAGGTGGCTCCCGCCTTGGCAGCGGCGCTCCGGCCCGCTGGCCTGCTCATCGTCGCGGGCTTCAGCGCCGAATCAGCGGAACGAGTAGCCAGCGCCCTCGCTGGCAGCGGCCTGGTGGTGGAGCGCACGCTGGCCGACGGCGACTGGCGTGCCCATATCGCTCGCAGGCCCTAGACTGATGCGCCGATTCTTTGTTCCCCCCCAAGCGATAGCCGGCCAGGAGGCCCGCCTGGGGCCCGAGCTGGGCCGCAGGATGGAGCGAGTGCTGCGCCTGCGCGTAGGCGATCACGTGCTCCTTCTGGACAATAGCGGCCGCCAGTACGAAGTGGAGCTCACGGTCCTGACCGCCAAAGACGCGCGGGGCATCGTGCTCGCCTCAACGGAGGGAGCCGGCGAGCCCAGCGTTCGGCTCGTGCTCTACCAGGCGCTCATCAAGGGCCAGCGCTTCGACTGGGTGCTGGAGAAGGGCACGGAGCTGGGCGTGGTCGGCTTCGTCCCCATCGTCAGCAGCCGCGCAGTGGTCAGAGCCTCCAAGGAATCGTCGGCCCGCCTGGGGCGCTGGCGGCGGGTCATCGTCGAGGCCGCCGAGCAGAGCGACCGCTGTCGCCTGCCGGAGGTGTGGGCACCCGTGCCCTTCGAGGAGGCCGTCGCCTCGGCCACCGGCCTGAGCATTCTGCTCTGGGAGGGCGAGCAGGAGGCCACCATCGGCGATGTGCTGGCCAAGGAAGAGCCGGTCGATGCCGTCAGCCTGTTCATCGGGCCGGAGGGCGGATTCCCGGCGGAGGAGGTGGAGTTCGCCCGCCAGCAGGGGGTGTGCACCGTCTCCCTCGGTCAGCGCGCTCTGCGGTCGGAAACGGCGGCCATCGTGGCCGCCACCCTTGTCCTCCACGAGCTGGGGGAGCTGAAGCGATAGGCTAGGGCCCTATCTCTGCTTCCGTCCAGGGCAGGGGGTCTACCCGTACCCCGTGCACTATTATTTCCCAGTGGAGATGAGGCGCAGTGGCCAGGCCGGTTCCGCCCACGGTGCCGATGACCTCTCCCTGGACCACCTCCTGCCCCTCCACGACCAGCACCTGCAACAGATGGTGATAGCCGCTGAACACGCCTGCCCCGTGGTCGATGACCACGCTGCCGCCCCGCAGGTGTAGATCAGTGGCTAAGGCTACGCGGCCGCTGTTGGACGCCGCCACCGGTGCGCCCTCCCCGGCCAGGATGTCAACGCCCGTGTGGTAGCTGAACGGCCCGCCGTTGAAGCTGCGGCTAATGCCGAAGGTGTCCCCCAACGGGCCGTCAGCGGGCAGGACGAACGGCCCCGACCACAGGCGCTCGGGCGTGACGACGGCGTAGGTGGAGGCCAGAAGCTGGCGTTCCGTCTCGATGGCCACCGGGTCGGTCAGAAGACCGGCCTCCTCGGGCTCCAGTTCAATCAATTCCTCTGGAAAGTTGGCCTCCACCACCGTCAGCACCAGACCGGGCAGGTTCATCAGCCCGTTTTCTACCACTTGAACCTGGTACTGGCCGGGAATGAAGTCGGCGGCCACCCCTATGACTGCCCACCAGATGTCGCCCGTCCAGAGCATCGGGTGGCGGATGCCGGCGAAGGTTGTGGCGGCGCTATCAGCGGAGTCACTGCTCTCCAGGCTAACCGTGAACACCTCTCCCTGCTTCACGGTGCTTGCTGACACCTCCAGCCCGGCGGCAGCGGGAGTCGCTGGAGGCTCAGGCGAGGGAGAGGGAGTCGGCTGGACTGTGGGGGAGGGCTCGGGTGAGGGTGTGGGCGAAGGCGACGG
>CAZXAF010000062.1:0-5121 GCA_964638905.1 uncultured Dehalococcoidia bacterium | reverse complement strand
GAGTCGGCTGGACTGTGGGGGAGGGCTCGGGTGAGGGTGTGGGCGAAGGCGACGGTGTGGGCGAGGGCGTTGCCGTTGGGGTAGGGCTCGGCGTGGGCGATGGGCGAGCGGCGGTTGCGGTGGCCGGGGCCGTGCCTGTCGCCAGCGGCTCGACCCTCATCCCTGCCGGCTCGCCCTCGTTCCCCGAACAGGCGAGGAGAGCGACGGCAGCCACCAGGGCGATAAGCGCCAGAATCCTCCTTGAGCTAACCATATCGAACCGATTTTACTCCAAGGGTATGTCAAGTGCACCCCCCTAGGGCCACCGGTTCACCACCAGTGGCTGAACTTCTTAACCCTGCGGGATAAATCCCGCAGCACCAAAAAATCGATTCTGGGAAGCCGCGGGTTTCAACCCGCGGGGTGATCCGAAAACTGCTACCTACCAAGAATGAACCAGTCACCTCGTAGGCACTCCCTTGGGTGATCTAGCAGCGGCCTGGTATAATCCGGTAGACAATAACGTCCTGCGCTGGGCTCGCTGTGGGCTTTCGCCGATTGGGGGGTACGAATGAGGTTTCGCATCGTCAACACTGACTTGGGCTGGCTGGGCCTTGTGCTATCCTCCGCCGGCCTGCGAGCGGTCACCCTGCCCCGCCGCGATAGGGATGCCGCCCTTGAGGAGGTTCGTGCCCTCGGCGCCCGCGAGGAGGTCGACGATGGGCTGGGCGACCTGCCCGAGCGCTTGTGCCGCTACGCTCGCGGCGAGCGCGTGGCCTTCCCCGATGCCCTGGACCTCTCCGCCGTCAGCCCCTTCCAGCGGGCGGTCTGGCAGGCCACCCGCGAGATCCCCTACGGCCAGACGCGTAGCTACGGCTGGCTGGCGACCAGGGTGGGCAAGCCGCGGGCGGCTCGCGCGGTGGGCCAGGCGCTGGGCGCCAACCCCTGGCCGATCGTTGTCCCCTGCCATCGAGTGGTAGCGTCCGACGGTCGTCTCGGCGGCTACGGCGGCGGACTGGACACGAAGGAGCGGCTGCTGAGGTTGGAGGGGGTAGGCGGTAGCCTACAAAGCCACCGCGTCCTGATCGCCCAGCACGGCGCTGAGGCGCTGGCTCAGCTCGTCGCAGGCGCGGGCCCGCGGTAGCTCCAGCTCCACCTCGTCGCCGTCCTGCTGGCGGATGGCCAGGCGCACCTCGTCCTCCCCCTCGAACTCTTGCAGGGCGCTCATCACTGCCTGCAGGCGCTCCTGATCGCCCTCGCTGTCCTCCGTCTCCGCGAGGGTGATGCGCAGCGCTCGTGGGGCGGCGACCTTTCGGCGGTTGGCAGAGGGGGCGGGGGGAGAATCGCCGTTGTCCGGCCCTGGGGCGTTCCCTTTCTGGTAGGCGCTGGCCTTCTGCACGCTTAGCTGGAGGCGGTCGTTGCGGGTGCGAACGCGCACGGTCAGCAGAACGATGTTCCCCTCGGCCCACAGCTCGCGCGTCTGGTCGTAGACGTCCGGCCAGACGGTGACCTCCGCGCTCCCCGACAGGTCCTCGACCTCGGCGGCCACGAACAGGCGGCCGGCGCGGGTGAGGATCTGGCGCGTGGAAGTAATGATGCCGGCGATCACCACCTCCCGGCCGACCATCTCCTCCGACAGCTCACTGCACAGGGCGGTGACCCTTCGGCTGAGGACGGGCGCCGCCCGGCTGAAGGGATGCTCCGAGACATACACGCCCAGGAGTTCCTTCTCCCACCCTAGCTGCTCGGCCAGGGGAACCTCTTCCTCCGTTAGCTCCACGCTCGGGCCGGCGACGCTCTCCCCGAACGCGTCGAACAGGGTGGCCTGACCCGACTCCCGCACCCTCTGCTCTCTCTGGGCCAGGCTGATCAGGCGGTCGAGGTTGGCCAGCAGGGTGCCGCGTTTGCCCAGGCAGTCGAAGGCGCCGGCCTTGATCATGCTCTCCAGGGCCCGCTTGTTGAGATAGCGGCAGTTGACCCGCTGGCAGAACTCCTCGATGGAGGCGAACGGCTGGCCTTCGTCGCGGGCCTCGACCATCCCCTCCACGATGCCCGCTCCCACGTTCTTGATGTTCGCCAGGCCGAAGCGGATGGCCAGGCTGCCGTCTTCCTGCTCCTCCAGCGCGAAGGTGACTCTGCTGTGGTTGACGTCGGGTGGCAGAACCTTGATCCCCAGGCGGGCGCACTCGGCCCAGGCCTCGGCCACCCGCTGAGCGGCGCCCGTCGGGTGGTGCTGGGCCAGCATGAGGACGGCGGTCATGTACTCGGCGGGGTAGTTAGCCTTGAGGTAGGCGGTCTGGTAGGCGATGTTGGCGTAGCAGACGGCGTGGGCCTTGTTGAAGGCGTAGCCAGCGAACGGCTCGATGAGGTTGAAGACCTGGTCGGCCTCCGCTGAGCTGTAGCCGTTGGCCCTGGCCTTGGCCAGGAAGCGCTTTCTCTCCGCGGCCATCACGGCGGTTATCTTCTTGCCCATCGCCTTGCGCATCACGTCGGCCTCGCCCAGCGTGTAGCCGGCGAACTTCTGGGCGATGAGCAGGACCTGGTCTTGGTAGACGATGACCCCGTAGGTCTCGTCCAGGATGTCCGCCAGGTCAGGGTGAGGGTAGCGGATGTCCTCCAGCCTGTGCTTGGCCCGAACGTAGGTGGGGATGTGCTGCATGGGCCCCGGCCGGTAGAGGGCGACCATAGCCGCCAGGTCTTTGATCGCCGTGGGCTTCAGCTCCTGGATGTAGCGGCGCATCCCGCTGCTCTCCAGCTGGAACACGCCGAACGTCTGGCCCTCCCAGAGCGTGGCGTACGTCTTGGCGTCGCCGTCGGGCAGCGCCTTCAGATCGATCTCCACGCCCCGCGTCTCGCGGATGATATCCGCCGCCTTGCCCATGATCGTCAGGTTGGCCAGGCCCAGAAAGTCCATCTTCAGCAGGCCGATGTCGGCCACCGCCTCCATGGCGTACTGGGTGGTGGGGATTGGCGTGTCGTCGCTCTCCTTGCCGCCGGGGAGGGCATGGGCCGGCCGCTGCAAGGGCAGGAAGTGGACAAGGGGCTCGGGAGCGATAACCAGGCCGGCGGCGTGGGTGCTGGCGTGACGAGCCACCCCCTCCAGTTGCTTGGCGGTGTCCACCAGCCGCTGAACCTGCTCGTCGGCCTCGTAGATGCTTGACAACTCGCTGTTGCTTGCCAGCGCGCGGTCGATGGTCATGTTCAGGAGGGGGGGCACCAGACGGGCGACCCTATCCACGTCGGCGTAGGTCATCCCCAGCGCCCGGCCGACGTCGCGGATGGCGGCCTTCGCTCCCATGGTGCCGAAGGTGATGATCTGGGCCACGCGGTCGTAGCCGTACTTCTGGGCGGCGTAGCGTATGACCTCGTCGCGGCGGTCCTCGGCGAAGTCCAGGTCCACGTCGGGCAGCTCTCGCCGTTCGACGTTCAGGAAGCGCTCGAACACCAGGCGGTAGGCCAGGGGGTCGATGTCCGTAACCCCCAGGCAGTAGAGGATGATGCTTGCCGCCGCCGATCCCCGCACGGTCATCAGGATGTCCTGCTTCCTGGCGAACTGGGCGAATTCGTGCACCACCAGGATGTAGTGGCCGAAGCCCGTCTGCTGCACCACCGACAGCTCGTACTCCAGCCGTTGACGTGGCTCCTCGGCCCCGTCCGCATAGCGGCGGGCCAGGCCCTGGTGGCAGAGCTGGGCCAGGTGGTCGTCCGCCGATATGCCCTCGGGGACATCGGCCTCCGGCAGGTGCAGCGTTCCGAAGTCCAGCTCCAGGTCGCACATCTGGGCGATGCGCCAGGTGTTCTCGATGGCCTCCGGCAGCTCGCCGAAGAGCTGGCGCATCTCCTCCTCCGACTTCAGGTAGTAGGAGTCGGCGTCGCCGGCCAGGCGCAGCCGCCGCTCGTCCAGGACGGAGGTGTTGGTGCCGATGCACAGCAGGATGTCGTGGATGGGGGCATCCTGGCGGTGGACGAAGTGGACATCGTTGGTGGCCACCAGCGGCAGGCCCGTCTCCTGGGAAAGGCGCACCAGCTTCTCGTTGAGCTTGGGCTGCTCGGGGATGTTGTGGTCCTGAAGCTCCAGATAGAACTCCCCGAAGAGCTCTCGATACCACTGGGCCGCCGCCACCGCCTCCTCCCAGCGGCCTTCGGCCAGCAGGCGGGGCACCTCGCCGCTCTGGCAGCCGGAGAGGGCGATGAGCCCCTGGTGGTGTTGCTGAAGCAACTCCTTGTCCATGCGCGGCCGGTAGTAGTAGCCCTCCAGGTTGGCCTTGGTTGCCAGGGCGAGGAGGTTGCGGTAGCCCTGCAGGTCGCGAGCGAGGAGGACGAGGTGATAGGGGTGCCTGTCTCTGGACTCGCGGGAGCGGCGCGACCCCTCGGCCAGGTAGGCCTCGACGCCGATGATCGGCTTGACGCCCTGGGCCTTGGCCTCCTTGTAGAAGGAGATCGCCCCGTAGAGCACGCCGTGGTCGGTGAGGGCGACGGCCTCTTGTCCCAGCTCTTGGACTCTCTCCATGAGCTGGGGGATGCGGACAAAGCCGTCCAGAAGGCTATACTCGCTGTGAAGGTGAAGGTGAGTAAACATTTGTCTCTTTGAGGCGAGCGGAACCTATTATAGCAGGGGATGGAGAGAGTGGACGCCAATTATGTTAAATTCGCCAAAATTTTTGGCCGGCCTGGCGCTGGCCGGATGGGGGAGCGAGTGGCTGCCCTCTTCAAGCCGCAGCGCTGGCACCCCCACCGCCATCCCCGCCGCCTGTGGTAGTATACCCGATGCCTGGCGACCGCTGGCGGCGATGCCAGCGTGATCCCGTGAAGACGCTGTCAACCAACAGGAGGCAGGCCTCATGGCAGACGTGAAGTTCGGTGTGCTTATGTGGGCGATGCCCCTCGAGCAGGCCCAGCGGGTGGAGGAGTTGGGCTTCGATTCCCTCTGGGTCAGCGAGCATATGCTCTTCTACGTGCCCACCTTCGATGCCGTTACCGTGCTGGCCGCCTTCGCCGCCCGCACCCAGCGCATCCTCCTCGGCTCGGCCGTTCTCCTCCTGCCCCTCAGGCATCCCACCGTAGTGGCCAAGGAAGTGGCCAGCCTGGACATCATCTCCAACGGCCGCATCATCCTCGGCGTCGGCGTCGGCGGCGAGTTCC
>CAZXAF010000061.1:0-8509 GCA_964638905.1 uncultured Dehalococcoidia bacterium | reverse complement strand
TGGGCCAGAAGATCCTCGACCAGATCCTGGAAAACGCCGAACTGGCCAGGAAGGAGATGCTCCCCCTCTGCCAGGACACCGGCACGACAGTGGTCTTCCTGGAGATCGGCCAGGATGCCCACATCGTGGGCGGCAACCTGAGCGAGTGCATCGCGGAGGGCGTCAGAGAGGGCTACGATAAGGGCTACCTGCGGAAGTCGATCGTGGATAAGCCCTTCTCCGCTCGCGTCAACACCAAGGACAACACACCGCCCGTCGTCCACACCGAGATCGTGCCCGGCGACAAGCTGAAGATCCAGGTGATGCCCAAAGGCGGCGGCTGCGAGAACATGAGCCGCCTCGCCATCCTGCTGCCCGCCGAGGGCAAGAAGGGCGTCACCGAGTTCGTCCTGCGAGCGGTGGAGGAGGCGGGCGGCAACCCCTGCCCGCCGATCATCGTGGGCGTGGGTATTGGCGGCACGGCCGAGATGGCCATGTCCCTGGCCAAGAAGGCCCTCACCCGCAAGGTGGGCAAACCGAACGCCGACGCGGAGACGGCGGAGCTGGAGCGGGATCTGCTGGAGAAGGTGAATGCCCTGGGCCTGGGGCCCCAGGCGGTGGGCGGACGGATCACCGCTCTGGCGGTGCACGTGGAGGTTCGCCCCACTCATATCACTTCCCTGCCGGTGGCGGTGAACATTCAGTGCCACAGCGCCCGCCTGAAGGAAGCGGTGCTATAGAAGGGGAGACCGAACATGGACATCAAGCTTCCCCTGAACGACGAGATCGTGGAGAAGCTCCACGCCGGCGATGACGTGCGCTTTACGGGGGTGATCTACACCGCCCGCGACGCTGCCCACCGGCGGATGGTCGAGTCCCTGGAGAAGGGCGAGTCGCTGCCCTTCGACATCCACGGCCAGGTGATCTACTACGTAGGGCCAACGCCGGCCAAGCCCGGCCAGGTTATCGGCTCGGCGGGGCCGACCACCTCCATGCGGCTTGACCGCTTCACGCCATCCCTGCTGGCCGCTGGCCTGAAGGGGATCATCGGCAAGGGCGGCCGTGGCCAGGAGGTGCGAGACGCCCTCAAGCAGTACAAGGGGGTGTACTTCATCGCCGTCGGCGGCGCGGGCGCCCTGTTGGCCCGCCACATCAAGAAGGTAGACATCGTGGCCTACGAGGATCTGGGCACGGAGGCCGTACGCCGCCTGGAGGTGGAGGACTTCCCGGTCATCGTCTGCAACGACATCTACGGCGGCGACCTGCTGCAGGAGGGAAAGGCGCGCTACAAGCTGCCCGTGGCCTAGGTAGCTTGCCGGCCGGGGGCCATCACCAGCGCCGTCGGGCGATGGTCTGGTCTGCGTAGATCAGCGGAAGGAGCAGCACAGCGGCCCAGGCGTATCCGCCTACCACGTCGCTGGGCCAGTGCACGCCCACGTAGACCTGGGCCGGCCCCGACAGAACCAGCATGAAGGCGCACCAGCCGAGGAGCGCCGGCCTCAGCACGCCGGGCAGGGCTATTCGCAGCGATAAATACAGCACGAAGCCGTAGAGCAGGGTCGGGCTCATCACGTGCCCTGAGGGGAAAGAAGGGCTGGAATAGCCGGCCCGCAGGTCGACGAGGTCCTCCGTCGGCCGCGGCCTGTCGACCAGCTCCTTCAGGCCGAGCTGGAGAAAGGGCAGCACTACCAGGCCGAGGCCCAGCAGCAGGGCTTCGCGCCGTCTGCCCAACAGCCAGAGGACGACGGCAACCGCCCCTCCCGTGCCCAGCACCACCTCTGTGCTCCCAACCGCCCGCACCAATCGCGATACGCCCATGCCGGGGAACAGCGAACCCTGTATCCAATCAGTGATATCGAGGTCGCCGGGCAGCCGCGAGTGCAGACCGGCCAGCACGCTCAGCACGATCGCGCCGGCGAGCAGGACCAGCCAGATGCCGCCCCACAGAGCCGCTCCGCTCCAGAACCGCCAGGGACGAACCACTGCGTTCATGGGGATGATTCCATCACTGCGAGCCAACGACGGCTGCAAGCAGCCGCACTGCGTCGGCCGCCGGCTCTATTGTACCGCGAAGGCCTTTGGGGGCTTATCGGCTGGGGCAGGGTGCGATCATAGCCCCAGCTTGTCGAGGGCGCTCTTGACCGAGACGGTGTGGCGGTCGAAGCCCAGGTCCGGAGGGGCGATCCCCAGAGCCAGGCCGATGAGCTGGGTCAGGTGAAAGACAGGCATGCTGATCCTGGTATCACGCTGCTCCCCAGCCTGGGGCTGCACGCCGTCGAGGTTCATGTGGCAGAGCGGACAAGGGGTGACCATGCAGTCGGCGCCCTTCTCCTTGGCCTCCAGGGCGTGGGTGCCGACCATAGCCGCCGAGTTCTCATCGTTGACGCCTACCAGCGGGTAGCCACAGCAAAGGGTCTTGCCGCGGAAGTCCACCGCCTCTGCCCCCAGGGCCTCGATGAGCGACTCCAGGCACGTCCTGCGCTCCGGGTGCTCGTCGAAACCCAGAGCGGCCGAGGGGCGAACGAGATAGCAGCCGTAGAAGGGCGCGACTCGCAGGCCTGCTAGAGACCTGACCACCGCCTTCCTCAACTGCTCGAGGCCGTAGTCCTCTACCAGAACCCAGAGGAGGTGCTTCACATCCACATTGCCGCTGTACTTCATCCCCTGCTCCTCCAGGGCCTGGTTTATCTGCGCCAGGTAGTCCGGCTTCTCCTTCAACCTCTTCTGGGCCTGACTAAAGACCCCCTGGCAGGTGCTACAGATGGTCATGAGGGAGAGCTCCATGTCCTCCACCATGGCGAAGGTGCTGGCGTTGAGGGTATCGGCGTAGACAAGGTCTCTCCCCTGAAGGATGCCCGAGCCGGTGCAGGGAGCGAGGCTCAGGTCCTCCAGCTCGATCCCCAGCTTGTCACAAACAGCCACCGCAGTGATACGCAGTTCAGGAGTCCCCTGTCGAGGCACGCTACAGCCGGGCCAAAAGGCGAACTTCATCCTCTAAACCTCCCTAGACCCTAGAGCCAGCTCGACTCGCGCACTGTCTTCTCGAATTCAAGGGTGTGGCGAGCACCGAGGTACTCTTCATAGCCTTGTTCCAGGGCCTTCCGACGCAGGGTAAGGATCTGCTCCATAGGGGCGACGCCCTTGGGGCAGACCTCCACGCACATGCTGCAGCGGGTACAATCCCATATGCCCTCCTGACGGCTAAGGGCCAGCAGGCGCTCAGCGTCGGCAGCGTCCCGTGGGTCGCCCACGAATCGGTAGGCCTTGGCCAGGGCTGCCGGCCCCAGGAACGTCTGCTCGGACGGCTTGCCCAGCTCCAGCTCCGTCTCCAGCACAGTGCAGTCGGAGACGCAGGAACCACACATGATGCAGGCCGCGATGTCCGTCAGGGAGCGCATTGCTTCATGGGACACCAGGTACTCCCGCTCCGGAGGAGGCCCCTTGGGCTGGAGCCAGGGCTCTACCGCTAGCACCTTCTGCCAGAAGGGGGCCATATCGGCCACCAAGTCCTTGACAACGGCCATGTTGCCTACAGGCTCTATCACGACCTCTTCGACGTCGGCTGCCACCGCTCTCATCTTGGTCTTACAAGCCAGGCGCGCTTGCCCGTTGATGCGCATGGCGCAGGAGCCACAGATGGCACTGCGACAGGAGCAGCGCATAGCCAAGCTATCGTCCAGGTCATCGCGGATCTGGAGGAGGACGTCAAGAACGGTGGCGTAGTCGGGAACCTCCAGGACGTAGGACTGATAACGGGCGCCGTCCCCCGACTGGGGATCGAAGCGGCGGACTTTCAGCTTGGCTTCCATCTAGTAGACCCTCCTCTCTGGCTGCCAGCGAGTGATGCTAACGGGAGAGTAGTCAAGGCTCGGGCCCTCCGGAGTGTACCGAACGACGATGTGCTTCAGCCAATTCTCATCGTCACGCTGAGGGAAATCGCGGCGGAACTGGGCGCCGCGGCTCTCTTTGCGGTGGGCAGCGGCCAGGGCCATGGCCTGCGCCAGGTCGAGCATATTGCCCAGCTCCAGGTGGAACAGAAGGCTGGTGTTGAAAACCCGACCCTTGTCCTGCACTCCTACCCGTTGGTAGCGCTCCTTGAGCTCCGCCAGCTTGGCCACCACCGTTTGCAGGCCCTCCTCGTTACGGAACATGCCTACGTACCGGTTCATCGTCTGGCCCATCTCCATCCGGATGCTGGCAACGGAGTCGGCGCCGTCGGAGCGGTCGAGGATCGCCTTGATCCTCTCCTGATCACGGCTGACCACCGTCGCGGAGACGTTGGCGGGAGCGACACCGCCGACGTACTCGGCAGCAGCGGCACCGGCACGACGGCCGAAGACGACCGTCTCCAGAAGCGAGTTGCCGCCCAGGCGGTTGGCTCCATGAACAGTGACGCAGGCACACTCGCCGGCGGCGTACAGGCCGGGCAAGAGGGTGGTGCCGTTGACGTCCGTCTTGATACCGCCCATGACGTAGTGCATGCTCGGCCGAATGGGTATGGGTTCATCGATGGCGTCCACACCGGCGATGTCCATGGCCAGCTCGTGGATCTGGGGAAGGCGCTCCAAGATCTTCTCGCGGCCCAGGTGGCGCAGGTCCAGGAGGATGAACCCGTCGACACCTCGTCCCTCGTCGATCTCCGTCTGCTCAGCGCGCGAGACAACATCACGCGAGGCCAGCTCCATCATCTTGGGCGCGTACTTCTCCATGAACCGCCCGCCCGTGGAGTTGAGCAGATAGCCTCCCTCACCCCGTGCCCCCTCGGTGACGAGGATGCCGTTGCGCAAGGCGGTAGGATGAAACTGAACGAACTCCGTGTCCATAAGAGCGGCGCCAGCGCGATAGGCCAGCGCCTGGCCGTCGCCCGTGCTGATCAGGCTATTGGTCGAAGGCTCGTAGACGC
Organism: uncultured Dehalococcoidia bacterium; assembly: GCA_964638905.1. GTDB lineage: Bacteria > Chloroflexota > Dehalococcoidia > SM23-28-2 > SM23-28-2 > SM23-28-2. The sequence continues at coordinate 3,627 of CAZXAF010000061.1, read as the reverse complement.
GGCCCAAGCCGCCCGTGGCCATGATCACCGCCTTGGCACCGAAGGTCTCCAACTGGCCACTGCGGATCTCCATGGCCAGCGCGCCGTGGCAGGCACCGTCTTCGACAATGAGCGAGGTAGCAAACCATTCCTCGTAGACGCGTACGCCTGCCTCTAGCATCTGTTCGTGCAGCACGTGCAGCAGAACCTGGCCGGTGATGTCGGCCACGTAGCAGGTGCGGGGGAAAGCGGCGCCGCCGAAGGGCCGCTGAGCAATGCGACCGTCATCCCGCCGGCTGAAGACGGTGCCCATGCGCTCCAGCTCGATGATGTCTCCCGGCGCCTCTCTGCAGAAGATCTCGACGGAATCCTGATCCCCCAGGTAGTCGCTCCCCTTCACAGTGTCGAAGGCATGCTTCTCCCAGGAATCGTCCTCGCTCAGGGCGGCGTTGATGCCCCCCTGCGCTTGGGTGGAATGGCTTCTGACGGGATGAACCTTGGATAGGACAGCCACATCGACACCCTTGCGGCGGGCCTCTAGAGCTGCCCGCATTCCTGCTAGACCGGCACCGATCACCAACACGTCATGCGATAACACGGCAGCACCTCCAAGTGGTTTAAGAGTGTAGCACCTTAGGCTAGTGTATTCAACCTTAGGTCTAAGTCTCTTGATGACCGCTTGCCGCCCACAGGCCGACAATGGTCTTGGCGTCGCAGATCTCCCCTCGCTCGATGAGCTGCAGGGCCTCGGACAGAGGCAGGCGCACCACCTCGATGCTCTCGTCCACATCGGCCTTCAGGACACTGGGCTCCAGCTCCGTCGCCAGGTACAGGTGCATGTACTCATCGCTGTAGCCAGGGGAGAGGAATAAGCTGCACAGGTGCTCCAGCCGGCCGGCCCGCTCGCCTACCTCCTCCTGGAGCTCCCGCTGGGCAGCCTCCTCCGCGCTCTCGCCGGGGTCGACGCCGCCGGCGGGGATCTCGAGGAGCGATCGCTTGACGGGTAGACGGTACTGGCGTACGAGAAGGACATTCCCCTGACCGTCGAGGGGAACGATGGCTACGACGGGGGCATGCTCCACGACCTCGCGGATGGTCGAGCGGCCACTGGGGAGCTTCACCCGATCCACCCGCAGGCTCACCACTCGCCCCTCGTACAGCCGGCGGCTTTCCACCACTTGCTCCTGATCCGAGGGGTCTGGAGAGGCCTGCACCAGGTCTTGCCCTTAGGAAGGAGCTGAAGCCCTAAGCTCGATGATGACGGCCGTCTCGTCGCAGTTGGGGAACTTGGGGCAGCGGAAGCACTCGCCCCAAACCTTGCGGGGCAGGGACATCACGTCCGCCTCGTGGAAGCCCAGCTTCTCGAAGAAGCTAGGCTGTCGCGTCAGGGCGAAGACAGTGCGAATGCCCAGAGCACGTGCCTCCTCAAGACAGGACTCCACCAGCAGAGCGCCGACGCCCCTATCGCGCCACTTATCAAGCACGGCAACGGAGCGAATCTCTGCCAGGTCCTCCCACATTATGTGAAGGGCAGCGCAGGCTACCAGCCGCCCGTTGTCATGCACCACCAGGAAGTCGCGCAACTGCTCGTAGATCTCGGCCAGGGCGCGAGGGAGCATTTCCCCCAGAGAGGCAAGGCCGCTCACCATATCCTGAATTGCGGGAGCATCGGCCATGGTGGCCTTCTCGATGTGAAACTGATCGCTCACTGTTGCCCTACCGCTGCAAGTCCTCTTTGGCCGGCTGCGTGAAGGCCTCGAACGCATTGGATACGTTCAGCCAGCCTAGCCGCTGGCTGAGAGCAGCATAATAGTCGAAGGGCGAACCCAAGCGCAAGAAGCGGGCGAGATGAGAACTGTGGAACACGCGCACCCCTTGGCCCTTGGCCAACTCCTTGTTCACCTGCCCATCCACGCTGAGGATGCCCTTCTCCTCGCTGGCCACCCGCAACTCGATCACCGCTGAAGAGGGCAGCACCAGCGCCCGAGCGACGGCCAGATGAGGCGCGACAGGCATAAACACCAGCTCGTGCGCCTCGGGGTGAAGAACGGGGCCACCCACCGATAGCAGGTAGGCGGTGCTGCCGGTGGCCGTGGCCACTACCACCGCATCCCCTCGGTAGTAACCCAAGCGCTTGCCATCGACAGAGGCCTCCAGATGTACCGCCCGCCCAGGAGCACCGCGGCCAACCATGATATCGTTGAGCGCGTGATATCTCCCGCCTTCAGCGGCAGGAGCACCCGGCGCCTCCAGAAACTCGCCATGGAGAAGCGTGCGTTCCTCGATGCGAAAGCCGCCTTCCAGTATCTGGGGGATCCTGACCAGCGCCTCCTCGGCTTTGAGCTCGGCCAGGAAGCCCAGACTCCCCATGTTGATCCCCAGCAGGATCGTCGGCTGCAGTATGATCAACCGAGCTGCCCAGAGCATCGTCCCGTCGCCGCCGACGCAGATCAGGAGCTCGGTGCCCTCCAGATTGCGGCGAGCCTCCTCCTCGTTCCAGGCGGCGGTCAGCCAGACCGCCTCCACGCGGGAGGCAAGGACTGTCTTCACCTCCTGCGCCAACGCCCGGGCTGCCGGCCACTGAGGATGGAAGAAGATGCCCACCTTCTTCACGAGACGCCCCCTCCTTCTACCTCCACCCTCGGCGGGAGGAGCAGAAAGAAGAACTCCTGATTGCCAGCCGGCCCCAGCAGAGGAGAAGGGGTCAGGCCAAGCACGCGGAAGCGCTGCTCGATCGCCCACGCCAGGAAGCGCCCGAGCAGGCTAGCCAGGAGCAGAGGGTCGCGAACGACCCCTCCCCTGCTCACCTCCTGCCGGCGGGCCTCGAACTGGGGCTTAAACAGAGCGATTATCTTCCCTCCCGGTTTCAGCAGTCGGGCTATCACCGGCAGCACCTTCTCCAACCCGATGAACGACACGTCGACGGTAGCCAGGTCCACCTTCTCCGGCAGCGAGCGCAAATAACGGACGTTCACCCGCTCCATGGTCACCACCCGCGGGTCCTGGCGGAGGCGATAGTCCAGCTGGCCATAGCCCACATCCACCGCGTAGACACAACGAGCGCCGTGCTGGAGGAGGCAATCGGTGAAGCCGCCGCTGGACGCCCCCACATCCACCGCCACCAAGTCTTTCACATCGACAGCGAACGCCTGTAAGGCGTGCGCCAGCTTTTCGCCGCCACGGCTCACATAGGGAGCCCCGGCGAGCAGACGCACCTCGGCCGCCTCCGGGATGAGCGTCCCCGGCTTGACGACCGCCCTGTCTCCAACCAGCACCTTGCCGGCCAAGACCGCCGCTCGCGCCTTCTCTCGGCTCTCGGCCAGACCTATCTCCACCAACAGAACATCCAGGCGACGCTTGGCCATGAAACGCAATTCAGCATAGGCAGGAAAAAGGGGAAAGTCAAGGCGAGCCAGTCACCGCTTGCGCCGGTTGTGGAAGCGGCCTACGCTACTGGACGCTGCCGACGGGCCGAGCCACGCCCAGATACCCGGCGATTAAGGGGACTCACCTGCAGCTCGACTACCACCGTCGTACCCCTACCCGGCTCTGAGCGAATATCGAGCGCACCGCCCAACAGCCGGGCCCGTTCGTGCATCCCGAGGAGCCCCAGCTTCCCGGTCGCGGCCAGGTCGCCCACGGCCTTGG
>CAZXAF010000060.1:0-8543 GCA_964638905.1 uncultured Dehalococcoidia bacterium | reverse complement strand
CTGCCGTCTCGATGTGGTAGGTCTCCACGCCTACTTCGCGGCAGACCTCCGCCAGATGGCGGCTGTTGGCGCTGTTGTGGCCGCCGATCACCAGCATCAGGTCCACCTCCTGCGCCAGCTCGCGGGCTGCCGCCTGCTGGCTGGCGGTGACATTGCACAGCGTATTGATCACTCGCAGTTCGCTGATCTGCTGAATGTGCTCCCTCAGGAGACGGCCGATAAAGGCAGCGAAGCGGACGGGGCTCTGCGTAGTCTGAGGGATGATAGCCACCCGCGTCAAGAGCTCCCGCGGCAAGGAAGGAACATCCCCCTCAGCCAGGACGATGCCTTTCCCCCGAGCCCAACTCAAGACCCCCTTAACCTCGCGATGCTCGGCGTCACCGTAGACGATGACAGTGAATCCGTCCTTGGCCATCTTCTTGGCCCACTGCTGCGAGCGGGTCACTATAGGACAGGTGGTATCGATAATCTCCAGCCCCTTGGCTTTCGCCTCCTCCAGCACCTTCGGCCCCACGCCGTGGGCGGTGATGGCCAACGGCACCCCGCTCACGCCGTCGATGCTGGTGGTCACCTGAACGCCCTTCTCCGCCAGGGCCGCAACCACCTGGGGATTGTGCACGATGGGCCCCAGGCTTAGTATCGAGCCTCGCTCCTCGGTGGCCTTCTCCACCATGTCGATGGCCCGCCGCACACCCCAGCAGAACCCCATCTCCTTCGCCAGCAGGATCTCCACAGTCACACCCGTTCTCTAGGTCAGACCAATACCCTCGGCCTGCTCTTTCGATTGGCCGGCTATCCTCTCAGCGTAGGCGCCCCGATACTCCTCCGGGAGGAGCAGGGCGATCTCCTTCATGATCCGCTCGGTACCCTCTTCGACCAGTTCTGTGTTGAGACGACCCTTGGACAACTCAAAAGGCTTGCCAAATGCCACGCGCACTCGCGTCCGGCGGAAGAGGGAATGAGGCACGCCCGCACCTGCGGTTCCGCTGACGCCCACCGGCACGATGGGCGCGCCGGTGCGAATGGCTATGATCGCTGTGCCTGGCAGCCCCTTGCCCAGGCCCGGCTTCCCGCTGCGCGTGCCCTCGGGGAACATGCCCAGCACGTGGTTCTGCCGGAGAGCCTTCTCCGCTCTACGGAGGGCCGCCAGATCGGCCTCGAATCGCCGCACCGGAATGAATCCAACCAGGCTGTACAGAGGCCCGATGATAGGCGTCTTCCACAGCTCGATCTTGCCCATATAGACGACGCGCCTGGGCACCAGGACGGCCACGAGCGGCGGGTCGAGCATGCTCACATGGTTGGAGGCCAGGATGACAGGGCCCTGCCGCGGCACGTTCTTCAGTCCAACTACCTGCTTGCGCGTCCATATGAGCAGGATGATACGGAACACCAGCTTGGCGAGCTGGTAGAAAAGAGCGATCGCCACCCTTCTCACGACCTGCCCTCCACCAGGGCCACTATCCTCTCCACCACCTGCTCTCGATCCAGGCCGTCGGTGTTGATGACGATGGCGTCATCAGCGGCCCTCAAGGGCGAAGCCTCCCTGCCCGAATCGATGGCGTCGCGCTGCAATATCTCTTCCCGAATGTGGCTCTGAGGGGAAGACATCCCCAGCTCAGCCATCTGGGCCTGCCGCCGCCGCGCCCGCTCCTCTGGGGAAGCGTCCAGATAGACCTTCAGGTCGGCGTCCGGCAGAACGGCCGTGCCGATGTCGCGGCCAGCCATCACCACCCTCCGCCGATCGGCCAGCCTCTGCTGAATAGCGACCAGCACCTGTCGCACCTGGGGCGCTCGCGACACCAGGGATACCGCCGCCTCCACCTCCGGCCGCCGCAGGGTCGCGGTCAGGTCCTCACCATCGACCCAGATGGTACAGCGCTCGCCGGATCCGGCAGCCGGCGGCCCCAGCTTCATGTCCACCTCGGCAGCCAGTCGGCCCAGGCCATCCTCGTCCTCCAGGTGGACTCCCCGCTGGAGGGCCAGCCAGGCCAGGGCACGATACATGGCGCCGGTGTCCAGGAAGAGGTACCCGAGCCTTTCCGCCACCAGATAGCCTACGCTGCTCTTGCCCGAGGCGCTGGGACCATCGATGGCGATCGTCCGGGGAAGCTTCCCCTTCCGCCCGCTTGCCGCTACCTTCCGGCGCTGGCCGATTGGGCCCCGCTGACCTGCCTCCTTCACGCCTATAGATTACCCTAAATCCTCTAGGGAGGGCGAGCCCTGTGCTGCCATCTTCGCCAGACAAAGAAGGCCGCAGCTACGCCAAGAGCGGCTAGCGTCGCCGTCGCCAGGGCCAGCGCAACGGGCGAGAGGCCATCGCCTTCCTCGCGCGCTCCGGCGAGGTCCTGTCCTCCCTCGACGGACTGGGCACTCTTCCTCTCCCTGTACAGGACAACAGGTGTGCGGGCAGGTCTCGAATCGGAGTTCGCTTCCCCCTGCGAATGTCCGTCCAGACTGGATACGATGGTCTCTGAGTCGGCTCCTGCGGCGCCCGCCAATGTGGACGACGGGCGCGAGGCGGTTGGCGACGGGGGCTCATCGGGCGGCGGCGCGGGCCTTACCGCCGACGGTGCGGGGGCTTGGCTTTCGCCGGCAGTAGGCGAGGTGGCAATCTGTGCGGTCTCGACAGGTGTCGCCGTCTCCTCGGGAGGGGGAGACGGCACAGGCGTCTGAGTGGGCGGAGGCATGGTCGTCTTCTCGAAAGAGATGTCATCGAAGTAGACTTCCCCTTCGCTCTCCGAGACGGGGTCGAGCATCAGGCGCACCTTGGCGCTGACAGCTTCCACGGGAGCCAACACCGGATCGGTTGTGAGAAAACGAAAGTAGGAGGAGTCATCGGTTAGGCTTGTCGTGGAATCGACGATGTCGATGGCTCTGCCGCTCCCATCAGGGCTGGCATACCACGAGACGCGCAGATAGGTCGCCGCCACGTTGGCATCGTCTTTCAGAGCATAACCGCTGAGGACGTAGGCCTGACCGCCTCGCACGGTCACCGTCTGGAAGACCCATTTGGTGGATGTCGTTCGGCTGGTGAACGCGGCGGCGTACTGCCCCTCCTGACTGGCGCCGGAGCTCCGCCCCAATTCGCCGCCGTACTTCTGCCAGCCGAAAGGTTTGCCCTCATCATCCGCCTCCTCAAAGCCGCCGTTCACCAGCCCGCCGGCCACCGTCGAGGCGGAGGGCGAAGACGTGGGAGCGGACGGGACCTCCGTCACGGTGGGGACGGCGGTGGCCGAAGGGCCAGGCGGGGACGGCGGCGATGCGGTTGGCCCAAGCGAAGGGTTAGCTGTAGGCGAGGACCTGGCAGTGGGCGATGGAGCAACGGTAGCCGATGGACTTGCGGTGGGCGATGGCGTCGGTGAAGGGCTGGGAGTAGGTGAGGGCGTGGGCGTAGGAGCAGGCGGGCCTGTGAAGCTGAAGTCGTCTAGATAGACGGTGGTGTTGCTTTCCTCGATTACGATGGCGACGTGAGCTGACCGACTGCCTTCAGGCGCTGCGCCAACCTCAAGAACGAGTGATTCCCAGGAGCCGGGCGATTGCAGGATGACAGCATCCGGCATGTCATCGGTACGAACTGGCCTCCCGGAGCATTCCGGTTGACTGTACCAAAATATGCGAAGGTAAGCGGGGATCGGTGGCATTTCACTGGCAGCCGCGGCATAGCCCTCGAACCTATATGCGTTGCCTTCCCAGACCGAGACGCATTGCTCGACGTAGTGGTCATAGGCATCGTTCGTAGTGAAGACTCCGCCGGAAGAGTCGTCTTGGCCGAAGCTGGCCTCGGCATGCAAATCCCCTCCATAGGCCATCCAGGGGACAGCAGTACCGTCCTCAAACCCCCGATTCGCGAGGAGTTCGTCACCCCGAGCGGAGGGCGCCTGGAGAAGCAGCGCCGATAGGGTCGCTGCCAGGAGCCAGGCAAGCGCCCAGGCCTTCCATCGTCCCATTGTGGGGCTGCCCTTAGATTCGCTATCGCACGCAGAGCAGACCCATTCTTGGCGGGCAACGAGATAGTGTCAATAACTAAAATTAATGATGTCCTCAGATCAATCGATGGAGACGAGGGTTGGCGATGATGCCCGGGATGCGGCCGCGCTTGGCTACCGCCTTGCCCTCCACCTCCTTGATGTCGGCGGTGAAATCGATGGGGCGGGCACCGCTGATGTAGCTGCCCACGCCGAAGCTATCCACCGGAGCGCCCGCTTCCAGGAACCTCCGGATGCGCTCCGGGGTCACGCCGCCGCTCACGAACAGCCTCACGTGTTGGAAGCCGGCCAGGTCAAGGCGAGCCCGCGCCTCTATCACCAGGTCGGGCGTAACGCTCCCCCGCTCGCCGGGGGTGTCCAGACGCACGCCGTGGAGGTGATCCCCGAGGGCCTCGGCCACCCGCAGGGACTCCTCCGGCTCGTCATGGAAGGTATCCACCAGGACGATGCGCGGCACCTCGGGCGGCATGTGCTTGTCGAAGGCTATCGCCGCCGGCACTGTATCGCCGAAGCAGATGATCATGGCATGGGGCATAGTACCGGCAGGGCTCACCCCCGCCAGTTGGGCCCCGGCGAGGCTGGAACAGGAGACGCAGCCGCCCACCGTGGCGGCGTAGTCCATGACCGCCACCACCGCCGGATGAACATGACGGGCGCCAAAGCTCACTATGGGCACGCCCTGAGCAGCCTCCACGCACTCACGGGCGGCGGTGGCCCAGCCGCTCTCATGGGCCAGGATGCCCAGGATGGCCGTCTCATAGACACCGAACGACAGATAGGAGGCGGTGACCCGCAGAACGACCTCCTTGAGATGGAAAGACTCTCCTTCTTTCAGGGCCCAGACCTCGCTTTCGGACGGGAGGGCCTTGCCCAGGAGAGACAGCACCTCCCTCATGCCGCAGAGGATGCCGTCGCCGTTGGGGAAGAACTCCATGGTTACCCGCGGGTTGACCCCCTCTCGCTCCATGATCTGATGGGTGCGCAGGAAGTAGACGTCGGAGGTGTCACCGGCCAGGACCTGGGGGGACAGAGGAGAAGGGGCCTCGCTGGCAGGCTGCTCTTCTGTCATCGCGCACCTATCCCTTCGGCGGGCAGGCCCACTACTTTTGCCCCCAGGATCTTCTCCATGTGCTGCAGGGCGAAGCGATGCGCTTCCTGGTCGAAGGTAGCCACGCAGTCGGCAGGCACCTCCACCGAGTAGTCCCGATTGCGAGCATCGGCCACCGTGTGCATCACGCAGATGTCAGTGCAGTTGCCCACGACGATGATCTTGTCGGGATTCAGCTCACGCAGTCGCTCCTCCAGGTTGGTGCCGTAGAAGCCGCTGAAGCGAGTCTTGGGGATGACCTCGTCGGCGAACTCGCGGAGCTCGGGGATGATCTCCGCTTCCTCCGTGCCCCGAATGCAGTGCGGCGGAAACATCTGGAACTCCTTGTCGTCGGGGTCGTGGCTGTCGGCGAGGAAGATGATGTGCGAGCCCTTGGCCTTCTCCTCCTCCAGCAGCCGACGGATGTTGGGGATGATCCGGCGGATAGTCTCTCCTACGTACAGGGGATAGCCCTCCTCGCAGAAGCCGCGCAGCATGTCCACCACCAGCACCACGTTGGCCATCGGCCTAACCTCTCCTTAACGCGAAGGCGCAGCCACTCGCCACGCCTTCCCGCACATATCCCTCGTAGGGCCAATCGACTCCCTAACGCCGAAAGATAATCCTTCTCAGGAACAGCGTCTCCTGAACGGCGTAGGACCCTTCGGCCTGATCCTCTCCATCTTTTCTGGCCGGAAGGCGATTTGCCTTCTTCTTCGCGGGCCGCCGCTTTGCCAGCGAGGCAGGCACGCCAACAGCCCGCCTGCCCACCATCCGCACCAGCATCTGGATGACAGCACCCAGAGCGAATACCGCCGCCCCTCGAGCGACCACCGGCATCGCGTTCTGCCAGGGAACGGGAAGTCGGGAGCCGTCGCGGGCGGCCGGCACCTTCACATTGCGCAAGGAGGCACCACACTTTCGACAGAAGTTATCGTCCAGGGAGCAGAGATTACCGCAGTTGGAACAACGCATCGCCCGCCTCCTTGGCCCGAGGAGCCCAAAATCACCCTATTATAGCAACCCGCGCAGGCAAACAACAACGGCGATGCCAGCTAGCGGAAGTGGCGAGCATGGCGGGCCAGCAGCGCCTCGCGCGTGGGCAGGCTAGCCCGACAGCCCATGCCGCCGAGGCAGAAGCCAGCGGCAACGTGGCCCAGCGACGCGCAGCGGAGGGGATGCTCATCTGCCAGGAAGCCCCACAGGAAACCGCCAGCAAAGGCGTCGCCGGCACCGGTGGCATCGACGATAGGCCCCTCGTGAGTGGACGACGCCGGCAGCGCCCAGCGGCCGCGCTTGCTGATTAGCCAGCAAACGATGGGCGGTTCATCTTGCCGTTCGTTTGCCGCCGCCGTCTCCATCCAGCGCTGACGGGCTATCCCTTGGCCAAAGGTCACCACCACCATCTGGCAGCCCAGATCGATAATGGCCTCGGCGGCGGCCGGAAGCTCCAGCCCCGTCAGCTCTTTGAGCTCATCAGCGTTGGCGAAGATGATCGCACAACGGCTGACCAGCTCCGTCAGGGCATCCAGCCCACCATGGGCCAGCAGGGCATCGATCGACAAGGCCATCGCGGCGGTCGGCGGCAGGGCTTCCACAGTGGCCCTCTGCACGGCCAGGGGGATGTCACCCCCGAAGGAGGAAAAGAGAACGAGGCGAGCGCTGGCCAGATAGGCCGTGTCCACGTCCTGGGGCTCGAAGAGAGCGTTAGCGCCCGCTTCGACGTACATGGCCCGATTGCCCTCTTCGTCGGCGAAGGCGAGCACGGAGCCGGTAGCGACCTCAGGCTTGCGCCCGATGTGGCTGGTGTCCACCCCCGTCTCGTCGAAGGAACGGAGGATGATCTTGGCGTCGGGATCGTCGCCTATCGCGCCCAGGAAGCCACAGCTCAGGCCCAGTTTGGCCAGGGCATAGGTGGTGTTGGCGGAGGAGCCACCGGCATCCACCGCCACCTCATCGATCAGATAGGCGCCGTCGGTGACCACCTGGGGCACAGAGTATACGCGGTCTATGTTCAGAGCGCCCAGGCCGATGACTTCGAAGTCGGGCATGGTCTACCCCAGCTCCGCCGCTGACTCCCGCACCCGGCGACGGAAGCGAGCGTGCACGGCCAGCGCTTCGGCGATGTCGGCGCCGGCCAGCCAGTGGTATTGAGGCCCGGTAGCCGTGGCGCCCTCCGCCGCCCGAGACACGAATTCCTGCGCCCCCTTCAGGCCGCCATTCTCCCAGGCCTTCACCAGAGGCAGAATGTCGGCGAGAGACATGGAGGCCACGCCCACTGTCCCGCACTCCAGAGCGTACTGGTTGCCGTTGAAGACGACGGCCAGGCCGCCGGCATCGCGAACGGTGGTGAGCATGGCGTTGTCGGTGATGCTATCGCCCACGACCACCCAGCGCGAGGTCTCCAGTTGGGCAGAGGTAGCGAACCTATCCAGAGCCTCCACCTTCCGCCTCCCGCCGATCGGTTTTACCGAGGTCACTGCCTCGCCCAGAGGCACGCCGACCAGTTCCTCCCAGTAGAAGGAATCGAGAAGAGCCTGAAGGCGCGTATCGTCCTCCTGCACGTCCCGCTGCCGTAGGGCCTGCGCGACGTGAGCCACCGCTCCGATATCGTCCCAGGTGATGCGAGCGGCCAGTTCCTCCAGAGGGAAGCTTGTGCAGGCTATCCGCTCCGCCGCCGCCAGGCCCAGGCGCTGAGCCAGCCGCCGGGCGTACTGCTCATAGGTGGTAGTGATGCAGAAGATTTGATAGCCTTCCCCCGCCAGTTGGGCAATGGTCTCTGCCGCTCCTTCCACCAGGGGAGCCGATTCGGCCAGCCGCTCGATATGGAAGACGCTCAGGCGGTGATAGAGGAGGAAGGGAACGATGAGGGCCAACGTATCGCCCGGTTCGTAGTCGGGCCGGCCGGCCAGAGCGAGGATGTCGTCGTAGCGGCTGATGGCCCGGAACACCTCGTGCCCTCCCGGCACGAGGCCCATGAGCTCGAAGGCGGCGTCCTGGGAGGTGAGAGGCCCCTCCATGTCGAAGGCGATGCAGCGAGTCGCTCCCTGGATCATGTCACGCCCACCAAACGGTCGATCTCCTGCGTCAGGTCGTATCCGCCGATGGGGCGGCCGTCGGCGTCCACCACCCGCTCCCCTTCGATGCGCACCTTCCCGTCGGCGAAGGCCCGCAGTGTGGCCACCACCAGGGAAAGCTCGCGCATCACGCCCTGACGACGGATCTCCCCGAACAGGCGGTTGTCCTCGCCCTCGCCGGCCTGTACCTCGGCCACGCTCCTGCTTCCCATCTCCGCCCACAAACCGTCGAAGGCGGGCCCACGGATGCTATAAGTGCAATAGGTGACGGGCGGCCCCTTGTCCAGTTCCCTGGTAGCCAGATGCATCATCACTCCCGCCGTCGATGCCCCCTTCTCCATGAGCTGCCAGATGACCTCCTGCCAGGTGCCAGCCGGCCCGCCCGGCGCC
>CAZXAF010000059.1:0-8591 GCA_964638905.1 uncultured Dehalococcoidia bacterium | reverse complement strand
CCCCCTGCCAAAGGAGGAAATTGGATACGCGCATCTCGCCGGCCGTGCGGATGATGAGATCAGGGTCGGGGATGTCGGCGGTGTACAGATAGGAGGAGAAGACGCCTTCGTCGAGTTCGTCCGGCGACAGGCCGTTGGTCATGAGGCGGCGGGCAGCGTCCAGGATCTCCGCCCGGCCGCCGTAGTTGAAGGCGATGCACACCGTCATGCGGTCGTTGTTCTTGGTGAGTTCGATAGCATCGAGGACCTGCTGCTGGAGATTGGGTGAGAGGTCATCCAGGCGGCCCAGGTGGATGAGGCGGATGCCGTTCTCGTGGAGGTGCTTGGTCTCTCGCTTGATGACCCGGCCGAGAATGCGCATGAGGCCCTGGACCTCCGCGCGCGGCCGGCTCCAGTTCTCGGTGGAAAAGGCGTAGAGGGTCAGGTACTTGACGCCGTAGTCGGCGAAGCGCTCGATGACCTGGCGGATGTTCTCGGTGCCAGCGCGGTGGCCGGCGATACGGGACAAGCCTCGCTGGCGGGCCCAGCGGCCGTTGCCGTCCATGATGATGGCCACATGGGCCGGCACGCAGCGCAAGGGAAGAAGGGTTGCCTTCTGTGCGGATTGCGGAGCCATAGCCTTCATTTCACCGTTACTTAACGTGCATGAATAGCGTCCGGGTTCTCCCTGGACGCCGCCTGAGCGCTCTAGACCGCCAGGAGCTCCGCCTCCTTCTCCTGGCCCACCCGGTCGATCTCTTCGATGAAGTCATCGGTCAGCTTCTGGAGGTCATCTTGAGCTCGAAACTGGGCGTCCTCGGAGATCTGCTTCTCTTTCTGCAGACGGCGCAGTTCTTCGTGGCAGTCGCGGCGCACGTTGCGGACGGCCACTCGTCCTTCCTCCACCTTCTTGTGCACCACCTTGGCCAGCTCTTTGCGCCTCTCCTCGGTGAGCTGAGGGATGGCCAGGCGGATGACATTGCCATCGTTGATGGGGGTGAGTCCCAGGTCTGCCTTGTGGATGGCCTTTTCGATGGCTCCCAGGCTCTGGCGGTCCCAGGGTTGGATGACGAGGAGGCGAGGCTCCGGCACGTTGATAGTGGCCAGTTGATTCAAGGGGGTGGGAGCGCCGTAGTAGTCCACTCGCAGGTGCTCCACCAGGCCTGGGTGAGCACGGCCGGTGCGAATGGTCGCCAGCTCCTTTTGCAGGGCCTCCACCGCCTTGCCCATGCGGGTCTTGGCATCGGCTAGGGTATCGTCTATCATGATTCACCTCCCGGTGCCAGGGTGGATTCCTGTTGAGTCACCAGTGTGCCTATCGTTTCGCCGCCGGCCGCCCGCACGATGCTATTGGGCGCTCGCAGGTCGAACACGACGATGGGGAGGTTGTTGTCCATACACAGGGAGAGGGCAGTGCTATCCATGACCTCCAGGCGGCGGCTGATGGCTTCCATGTAGCTGAGCGTTTGAAAGCGCTGGGCGGTGGCGACCTTGGTGGGGTCAGCATCGTAGACGCCGTCTACCTTGCTCTTGGCCATGAGCAGGATGTCTGCATCGATCTCGACAGCTCGTAGGGCGGCTGCTGTGTCGGTGCTCATGTAGGGATTGCCGGTACCGGCGGCGAAGATAACCACGCGCCCTTTCTCCAGGTGGCGAATGGCCCGCCGGCGAATATACGATTCGGCCACTGCCTGAACCGTGATGGCCGACTGAGTGCGCACAACGAGGCCTGTCCTCTCCAGAGCGTCTTGGAGGGCCAGGGCGTTGATGATAGTGGCCAGCATGCCGGCATAGTCGGCGGTGGCCCGGTCCATGCCGGCGGCGCTGGCATCGGTGCCGCGAAAGATGTTGCCGCCGCCGACCACAACCGCCGTCTCGATGCCCATGTCCAGCACATTCTTGATCTGATCAGCGACGAAGGCCAGGGTCTCGGAGTCTATGCCGTAGCTATGGTCGCCCATGAGGGCTTCACCGCTGAGCTTCAGGAGAACGCGGTTGTGAGATGCCGCGGCCACGGGCCACCTGCCTTTAGCGCCCTAAGTGGAAGCGGGCAAAGCGGCGCACTCTGATATTCTCGCCGGTCTTGGCTATGATCTCGTTGATTAGGTCTTGAACAGTGCGGCTGGCGTCCCTGATGGATGACTGGGCCAGCAGGCAGAGCTCCTCGGGGTTGCCATCGCTGTCTTCTGGCAGTTCGTCCGGCCCGATGTGCTGGGGGTCGGTAGCTGCCACCTGCATCGCCAGCTCGTGGGCCAGGGTCCGGAAGTCGTCGGTGCGGGCCACGAAGTCGGTCTGGCAATTCAGCTCCACCAGCGCGCCCAGGCGGCCGTCGGGGTGGATGTAGGCCTCCACCAGACCCTGCCGCGTCTCTTGGGTGGCCTTCTTCGCCGCTATAGCAACGCCTCGCTGACGCAGGATCTCCTTGGCCTTCTCCAGGTCTCCCCCTGTTTCCTCCAATGCCTTCTTGCAATCCAGCATCCCGACGCCAGTGAGGTCGCGCAATTTCTTGACGGTATCTGCGGAAACGGTCATCGTGTTCTGCTCCAGGCCTGTTGTGCTATTCGCTAGCTACTTCTTCTCCCTGCTTCTCTTCCGATTCGGGCTCTGGCTCGGCTTGCTCCTCGGTTTTCTCTTCTGGCTGTGCCTTCTGCGGTTCGGCCGCCGCTTCCGGCGGTTTCTCGTCGGGCTCGGCCACGTATGCAGGCGGCAGCTCCTCCTCGCCGATGTATTCGGGCACAGGCTCGTCGGGAGAGGCCACGTAACCCGTCTCCTGGAAGGCTTCCACCTCCACCGCCTCCAGGGCCTCCTTGGCAGCGAACTCACGGGCGGCCAGGCCTTCCAGGACAGCATCGGCTATGCGGCTGGTGACAAGCTTAATGGCTCGAATGGCGTCATCGTTGGAGGGGATGGGGTAATCGACCTCCTGAGGGTTACAGTTGGTGTCCACCATGGCCACGATCGGTATGTCCATGCGGGCGGCCTCGGCCACGGCGATGCTCTCCTTGGAGGGGTCGACTACGTACAGGGCGCCGGGGAGTTTGGTCATCTCCTTGATGCCCACCAGGTGGCGATTGAGGCGCTCTATCTCCTTCTCTACCTTGAGGGCCTCTTTCTTGAGCATGCGGTCGAGTGCGCCCCGCTCGCGGCCATCCTCCAGCCGCACGAGGTGATCGATGCGGGCCTGGATGGTGGCGAAGTTGGTGAGAGTGCCTCCTAGCCAGCGGCTGCTGACGTAGGGCATGAAGCAGCGCTTGGCCTCTGTCTCAATGGTCTCCTGGGCCTGCTTCTTGGTGCCCACGAAGAGGACAGCCTCTCCGTGAGCGGCCACGTGCCGCACGAACTCGCAGGCCACCTCCAGGCGCTCTACCGTCTGCTGGAGGTCGATGATGTGGATGCCGTTGCGCTCGCTGAAGATGAAGTGCCGCATCTTGGGGTTCCACCGACGGGTCTGATGGCCGAAGTGCACTCCAGCTTCCAGCAGCGCCTTCATGGACACGGGGGTGGTCAAAGGTCTCTTCCTTTTCTTGGGCTCTCTTATCGGTCGTCTGTTCGGCTGAAAGTATAGCATAGGCATAGGAGGGGGGGCAACGGCGTCCGATAGCGAGGCAGAACCCTGGGTTGCCTTTCGCCAGACAGGGGGTTCTTGCTCTAAAGGCGGCGTTCCTGTAGCATTTTTGTTGGAGATCCGCGTCAACAGGAGGTTTGTCTTGCCCATCTACGAATACGAGTGCGGCCAATGCCATCATCAATACGAGAGGAAGGAAGGGTTCGACGCTCCGGTGGAGCAGGCATGCCCTGTGTGCGGCGGGCTGGCGCGGCGGCTTCTCCATGTGCCGGGGATCGTATTCAAGGGGCCCGGCTTCTACGTTACCGACAACCGTAAGGATCACGAGCGGGAACCCTTCCAACCGGCGGCCAAAGAGGATAAGCCATCGACTGACGGGACGGCGGAGGTTTCCGCCAAGAAGTAGGCGGCGGTGCGAGCGGTCATCCAGCGGGTCAGCCGTGCCTCGGTGACAGTGGCCGAGGAGCAACTGGCAAAGATAGAGCAGGGGCTGGTGGTGCTGCTGGGAGTGGCTGCCGGGGATACCGCCGAGGATGCCCAGAAGCTGGCAAGGAAGACGGCCGAGATGCGCATCTTTTCCGATGCGGCCGGCCGTTTCAATTTGTCTCTCCTGGACGTAGGGGGTGAGGCCCTGGTGGTGAGCCAGTTCACCCTTCTGGCCGACACCCGCCGGGGGAGGCGGCCGAGCTTCAGCCGGGCGGCGCCGCCGGAGGAGGCCGAGCCGCTGGTGGAGGCGTTTGCGGCAGCCCTGCGGGAAGCAGGCATCGGCGTGGGGACAGGCCGCTTTGGGGCCCACATGCTGGTGGAGATCCACAATCAGGGGCCGGTGACTATCGTTCTCGATAGCGAGGAGTTGGAGCGTCCTCGAAGAGGCTAGACGGGTATTTCTCTCCAGGGATATACTGGCTCTACCTTGACTTCTCTAAAGCCTTCGCGTCTGTTCCTTGTGGGCCTTCTGGTGCTGGAGCTTCTGGCCCTGGCGAGCCTGGGGTCGCTCCGGGTGGTGAGGCTTGTCACCGCAGACGACGATCCCTCGGCGAGTTCAGCGCCCGGCGTCAGCGTGTCTCAGGTGCCCGCCAAACCCGAGGCGACGCTCGACGTGTCGGACTTCTGTCTGGAGCCCCTCCTGCGGCTGCTCCAGGAGAAGGCGGAGGAGCCTACGCCGGAGCCCATACCTGCCGGGCCGACGCTGGAGGAGCTGGGGGCGCTGGAGCTGGCCACGGCTACCCCGCCTGCCGGTGTGGAGTTCGGCGCGGACGAGCGCTGGATCGCCGTCAACCTGACCACCCAGCGGGCGATGGCCTTCGTCGGCGCTCAGCCGGTGCGCGTTGCCCTGGTGACGACGGGGATGCCCGGCTGGGAGACGCCCCCCGGCGACTTCCGCATCTATCGGCGGGTGGAAAACGAGACGATGGACTCCCTCGGTCTTGGCATCCCTATCGACTCACCTGATGGCTGGTACGTAGATAACGTCCTCTACACTCAGTACTTCTTCAGCGGAGTTACGCTGCACTATAACTACTGGCGTCCTCAGAGCTACTTCGGCAACATCCCCTCCAGCCACGGCTGCGTCGGCCTGGGCTACAGCGACGCCGAGTTCTTCTGGGGCTTCGCCGACATCGGCACGCGGGTGGTGGTGTACAAGGAGGAGGTGGAGGAAGTGGGGGAAGGGGAGGAGCAGCCTGGCCAATAGGGCCTTATAGCCCCAGGCTTTGCACTTCCAGGCTCATGTCCAGGGCCCTGGCCGAGTGGGTGATGGCCCCCACCGAGATGTAGTCGACGCCTGTCTCCGCTACCCGCCGCACGTTCTCCAGCGTTATCCCGCCGGAGGCCTCGAGGACGGCCCGTCCCTGCGCCATCTCTGCCACCCGTCGCATATCCTCGAGAGGCATATTGTCCAGAAGGAGCTCCCTTGCTCCTGCCTCCAGGGCTTGACGCGCTTCGTCGACGCTGGTGACCTCGATCTGTACCCTCATCCCCTTCGGCGCTTCCTGGCTGGCCAGACGCAGGGCGTCGGCGATGCCCAGGCCGCGGGCGCGCAGGGCGGCCAGGTGGTTGTCCTTGATGAGGACGGCGTCGGCCAGGGTGAGGCGGTGGTTCTGGCCGCCGCCCACCCGCACGGCGTACTTCTCCAGCGTGCGCAGGCCGGGGGTGGTCTTGCGGGTATCGCGGATGCCCACGGGCAGGCCGGCGACGGCCGTCACCAGCCGGGCGGTAGCGGTGGCCACGCCGGAGAGATGGGTCAGGTAGTTGAGCGTCACCCGCTCGGCGTGCAGGATGGCGGCCAGCGAGCCCTCGACGTGAGCGACCTCCTGCCCCGGCGAGAGGCGGCTTCCTTCGGCTGCCAGCGGTCGCCAGCGCAGCAAGGGGTCGACGGCCTGGAAAACGGCCTCAGCCATCGGGAGGCCGGCCAGCACCCCCTCCTCCCTGGCGATGATGATGCCTCGCCCCTTCTGCTGCGGCGGCACCAGGGCGGCGGTGGTCACGTCCTGCCAGGCCTTGTCCTCCCTGAGGGCGTTCCTGGCCAGGCGCCGGATGTGGGCCTGGAGGAGCTTGGGAGCGGTCTCTTTAGCCATGGCGGCGAAACACGATGTGGTGGTGCCAGGCCTGCGACGGCTCGGGGAAGTCGGAGCGGTAGTGCGCTCCCCGGCTCTCCTCGCGTATGAGGGCCGCCTCCGTCACCAGGCGGGCGCACAGAAGCAGGTTGGCCAGCTCGTGCGAAGGGCGATCGGTGGGCTCGCCCAAGGAAGCCTGCCAGGCGGAGATGATGTTCTTGGCCTCGGCCAGCGAACGGCCGTCGCGGACGATGCCCACCTTGTCCCACATGAGCGATTGCAGTGCGCCCAGGTCGAGGGGAGGGACCTTGGCTGGCTTGGGCTGGCTGAGGGAGACGGCCTCAGCGCTGGGCTCGTTCACCTTTAGCTCCTTCAGAAGGGTTCGCTGGATCACCCGCTTGGCGAAGACAATGGTCTCCAGGAGGGAGTTGCTGGCCAGGCGGTTGGCTCCGTGAACGCCGGTGCAGGCGGCCTCGCCGCAGGCGTACAGGCCGCGGATGTTGGTCTCGCCCCAGGTGTTGGTGCGCACGCCGCCCATCGTGTAGTGGGCGGCCGGCGATACGGGGATGGGATGGGTGGTGATGTCCAGGTCGTGGTCGAGGCAGAAGCGGTAGATCTGGGGGAAGCGAGATGTCACCCTGGAAGGCGGCAGGTGGGTAATGTCCAGATAGACGTGGTCGGTGCCGGTCTTGTTCATCTCCGCCAAGATGGCTCGTGCTACCACGTCGCGCGGGGCCAGCTCGGCCGCCGGATCGTATTCGGTCATGAAGGCCCGCCCTTGCTCATTGCGGAGGAAGGCCCCTTCTCCTCGCA
Organism: uncultured Dehalococcoidia bacterium; assembly: GCA_964638905.1. Taxonomy (GTDB): domain Bacteria; phylum Chloroflexota; class Dehalococcoidia; order SM23-28-2; family SM23-28-2; genus SM23-28-2. Next base: position 1,679 of record CAZXAF010000059.1, on the reverse strand, counting down.
CCGCCTCGGAGATAAGGAAGGGCTGGACGCCGGGCATCCGCAGGGCGGTGGGATGGAACTGGAAGAACTCCATGTCCATGACCTCGGCGCCCGCCCGGTAGGCGAGGGCGGTGCCGTCGCCGGTGGTTACCGTAGGGTTGGTGCTGATCTTGTACAGCTGTCCGGCGCCGCCGGTGGCCAGGATGAGAACGCGACAGGAGAACTCCAGCCGGCTGTTGGTGCGGCAGTCGAGGGCTTCAACGCCTTCGAGGGTGCCATCGGCTACATGCAGCCTGGCCGCCAGGCAGTGTTCGAGGATGGTGATGCGGGACTGCTTGGCCACGCTGCTGAGGGTGAGTTCGATGTGGGCGCCGGTGGCGTCGCCGCCGGCATGGAGGATGCGGGGCAGGCTGTGCGCTCCCTCCCGGCCGAGGGTTATCTCCCCGTCCAGCGTGTCGAAGGGGACGCCGAATGCCACCAGGTCGGCAATGCGGTCGGCGGCGTCCTCGGTGAGGATGCGGGCGGCCTCGCTGTCCACCAGGCCGGCGCCGGCACGGATGGTGTCGTCAAAGTGGAGCTGGGGCGAATCGCCCTTACCGATGGGGGCGGCGATGCCCCCCTGGGCATAGCGAGTGTTGCACTCGTCGATGGAGCTCTTGGTGAGCACCAGGACGGTGCCATACTCGCGGGCCTTGAGGGCGGCGTACAGGCCGGCGATGCCGGAGCCAACGATGATGTAGTCGTAGTGCTGCGCAGGAGTGCTCATGCCTCAACCCTCGCGATATCTACGAATGAAGCCTTAGCTACGTCCACCAGGCCCTTGTCGGTGAGCTTGAGCTCGGGGATGACCGGCAGGGCCAAGAAGGAGAGAATGGCGAAGGGAGCGGGTATGCTGGCTCCCAGGGAGGAGGCGGCCCCTTCCACTGCCTCCAGTTGGGCGACCACCGTCTCCAGCGGCTCGGAGGACATGAGGCCGGCCACCGGCAGCGGCAGGGAAGCCAGCACCTGCCCTTCGGCTACCGCCGTCAGGCCGCCTTGCATCCGCTCTACCTCGCGGACGGCGGCGTACATGTCGCGGTCGTTGGTGCCCACCACGATCACATTGTGCGAATCGTGGGCGACGGAGGAGGCGAGGGCCCCTCGCTGGAGGCCGAAGCCCTTCACCAGCCCCAGGCCGATGTTGCCCGTCGCCCGGTGGCGCTCGACTACCGCCAGCTTCAGGATATCGCGTTTGGTGTCGGCGAGCACCCGGCCGTCTTCCACCATCACCTCTTCCATAAGCTTCCTGGTGATGATCTGGCCGGGGACGATCCCGATGACCGGCAGACGGCGCTCGGATGTCCTGAGGGCGAAGGCATCTTCGCCGAAGGGGGCGATGTGGAAGGTGCGCCTGAGCCGCCGCGGGATGGAGAGAGCGGTGGTGAACAGGGCCTGTCCGGCTCTGGCCACCGGACGGCCGCCGTGGTATACCTGCCGCGGCTGAAGGTCCGAGAGGTCGTCGGCCACGATGAGGTTGGCCATGAACCCGGGGGCGATCGCCCCGCGGTCGCTCAGGCCGAAGTAGGTGGCGGGGTTGATGGTGGCTAGCTGGATGGCCCGTATCGGGCTGAGGCCCAGGCGGATCGCCTTGCGCACCACGGCGTCCATGTCGCCGTCGTGGAGGAGGTCCTTGCAGGAGCGGTCGTCGACCACCAGCAGGC
>CAZXAF010000058.1:0-8753 GCA_964638905.1 uncultured Dehalococcoidia bacterium | reverse complement strand
CCCTCCTGACACATGCCGACGAGAGCGCCGGCGGCATCATGACCCGCGGCTTCGTCGCCCTCCACAGGAAGATGACCGCCCACGACGCCATCAACTACCTGCGCCTGCAGAAGCCCAACGTGGAGGAGGCCTACTACCTGTACGTCCTGGATGCCGCCAATCACCTGCAGGGAGTGGTAAGCCTGCGCGAGCTGGTGGTGGCCCCTGCCAGCACTCCCATCGAAGAGATCATGATCCAAGACGTGATCGCCGTTGAGCCCGAGACCGATCAAGAGGAAGTAGCTCGTGTGGTTCAGCGCTACCGTCTGCGGGCCCTGCCGGTGGTGGACGAAGAGCGACATCTGCTGGGCATCACCACCATGGACGACGCCATGGCCGTCGCCGCTGAAGAGGCCACCGAGGACATGTACAGCATCAGCGGCCTGCCCGCCGAAGAGAGCATCTATGACCCCGTCAACGTTTCCGCCCGCAGACGATTGCCCTGGTTGGTTCTGAACCTTGTCCTGGCCTTCATGGCCGCTGGCGTCGTCAGCCGCTTCGTAGACACCATCGAACAGATAGCGGCCCTGGCCGTGTTCATGCCCATCGTCGCCGGCCAGGGGGGCAATGCCGGCATTCAGACCATTACCCTCGTGGTACGGGAGATCGCCCTGGGAGAGATAGAGCTCAAGGACGCCAAACGCGTCCTCATCAAGGAAATATCCGTGGGCTTGCTGAAAGGCATCGCCCTGGGCCTGCTGGTTGGCCTGATAGCCTGGATATGGTGGAGCAACGCCTGGCTGGGCCTGGTCGTCGGGGTGGCCCTACTGTTGAACCTGGTAGTGGCCGGCTTCTGGGGGGCGATAATACCGCTCGGCCTGCGCTGGCTGCGCCTCGATCCCGCTGTCGCCTCGGGGGTCTTCCTGACCGGCTTTACCGATGTCCTGGGCTTCTTCTTCCTGCTGGGCCTGGCAACCCTTCTTCTCTCCCACCTGACCTAGCTAGGGGGCAACGAATAGCTGCAGGCTGATGTTGCTTAGCTGACCATCTACATGCACCACGGCGATGGCTACCGTGCCGCGCTCCTCGGGGCTATCCCGCCTGGCGAACTCGACGACGACGGTCTCCTGCTCGGCGATCTCCACCACGTTCTCCACCTGCCAGGGCTCCTTGTCCAGCTCGCTCTCATAGAAAGCCAGCACCTTATCAGTGCTGTCCTCGCTATCCATGCTCACCAGGAATCCGCCCCCCTCGGGATGAACGGTGGCCACCTGGATGGTGGCCTTTTCGTATAGAGGGAAGTCCCCAGGGAAACCCTCCGGCAGACTGACACCGCCAGGCTCTCCCTCACCGCCGCCACCGCAGGCAGCGGCTAACGCAAGGGCTGGGAAAAGGAAGAGGATGATAAGTACGCTCGCCCGAGTCATTTCATCACCTCCGGGCTTTCGCGAGGGGTACCGCAACCGCCGGCGCCCTCAGGTTAGCAGGTCGATGAGCGGCTGGCAAGAAACTGGGGTGGACGGAGGGATTTGAACCCTCGATCTCCAGGGCCACAACCTGGCGCGTTAACCGCTACGCTACGCCCACCACGAGGAGACAAGAGGAAAACGCCGGCATCGTGACAACGCCAGCGTCTGGAGTTTATCACTTTTGCCCAGATACGGTCAAGGAAAGGCAACCTACGGGACTGGTTCGCCGTTGGCGGGTGAGTCTCCCCGCGGATTGAAGTCCGCGGCTTCAACGGAAGACACGAGGCTCAACCCGCAGGATGCCCCGAATGCCCCTCATCCACCACCCGGCCGTCCAGCATGCGGACGATGCGCCCCGCCGCCGAGGCGATCTGGGCGTCGTGGCTCACCAGCACCAGGGTTACCCCTCGCTCCTGCTGGATGGTCCGCAGCAGGTCCAGCACCTTCTCGCCGGCCTTGGAGTCCAGGTTTCCAGTGGGCTCGTCCGCCAGGAGGATGGGCGGGTCGTTGGCCAGGGCGCGGGCAATGGCCACCCGCTGGCGCTCGCCCCCCGAGAGCTTGATGGGCGGCGTGTTCTCTCGATCGCCAAGCCCCACGGCCTCCAGCAGGCGCTGGGCCTTGGCCCGTCGCTCCCAGAAGGAGAGCTTGGCCTCGTACATGGGGATCTGTACGTTGGCGGAGGCGGAAAGGGTGGGCAGCAGGTTGTGGAGCTGAAAGACCAGCCCCACTCGCTGTGAGCGGTAGAAGCTAAGGTCGCGCATCTTCGCCAGGTCCGTGCCGTCGACTACAATGCGGCCGGAGTCCGGTTGGTCGAGAGCGGCGATCAGATGGAGAAGGGTGGACTTGCCGCAGCCGGACGGGCCGGTGATCGCCATGAACTCGCCCTCGCGGACCTGGAGCGTGGCACCGTTGAGAGCGCGGATGCGCCCCTCCTCGTAGGTCTTGACCACCTCCTGGACGTCGATGACGATGCGATCTCTATTCATAGCGGATGGCCTGAATGGGCGATAGCCGCACAGCGCGGATCGCCGGATAGAGCGCTCCCAGCAGGGCCACCGCCACCCCCACCACCAGGCCGCGGATGAACACGTCGAGCGTGTATTCGGGCGCCAGGAAGCTGCGCACCACCGGAAAGATCAGGATCGCCCGGGTGAACAACACAGCCAGGATCGATCCTATCAGAGCGCCGATGAGACACAAGAGGACCGATTCGCCCAGCACCATCTGGAGCACCCGTCGCTGCCGCCAGCCCACCGCCCGCAGGATGCCGAACTCGCGCGTTCGCTCCATGACCGACATCACCATCGTGTTCATGACGCCGATGCCGCCGATGAAAACGGCCAGGAAGGAGATGGCCAGGTTGGCGGCGTCCATCATCTGCATGCCTTGGTCGACCTCGTTGTAGTCGGAGAGAGTGCGCAGGGTGGCCAGCTCCGGGTGGTCCTCTTCGATGCGGGCCGTGAGCGCATCGAGGTCAGTGCCCGCTTTGGCCTTGACGTAGATTAGGGTCATCAGCCCTCCTTTGCGCTCGTATTCCTGGACGGTCGCCAGGGGCAGTATCGCGCCACCGTCTTCCCACACATTGCCTGTACGGTAAATGCCCACCACCGTGAAGCTGCGATCCTTGAGCTCGACAGTATCGCCCAGGTTCTTGTTGAGCTGGCTGGCGCCCTCGTCGCCCAGCAACATCTCGTCGGTGGCGCCGGCAGCCAGGTAGCGGCCCTCCAGCAGGGGCACCTCGAAGTGCTCCAGGTCGCTCGGATCAACACCAAGCTGAACGAAGTAGGGGTTGGAGCCCAAGCTAGAGAAGGCCATCAACACCCCAATGGCCTGATCCACCTCCGGATAGGCGGCCACGTCCCTGAGCTGCTCCTCGGTCAGAGTGCTGAAGCTGAGGTCGGCGCTGCCCGACTGCCCGATGGCGAAGTCAGCCCCGCCGGCATGCAGTATGTCCTCGGCCGTGGCCTTCAAGCTATGGGTGACCACCCCCAGAGCCACCACGGTGGTGATGCCCAGGCTGATGCCCAGAGCCGTCAGCAGCGTTCGGATGCGCTGACGCAACAGGTTGCGAAATATGAGCATAAAGAACGGCATAGCGCACCTCTCCAGCCATCGCTATAACTGTGGAGTCCGTCCCGCCCCCAGGCGCTCGGATTCGTCGGTTGTAGAACGCTCGGCCCGGCGGAAGAGTTGCCTGAGGGACTAGACCGGCCGCAGCATCGGAGCGACGGGCAATCACGTCCCCGCTCGTCTATGTCCTCACCACTTCGTAGACCTTGCCCATGCTCCCCGACATGTCGAGGCAGCCGCTTCGCTTGGCACAGCCAGCGCACATAGGAGGGGTCTCCCCCACCTCCACCTCCCGCAGTCGCCCTTTACGCACCAGGGTCTCGATCATACCGTCCAGAGCGCTGCGCTGCACGCCCAGACGCCGGCTCAGCTCATCGATCTCCAGCGGGCCCCCGGCCTTCTCCAGTTCCTCGAGAATCCGCGAAAGCATCTCACACCACTCCCATGCTAGCCAAGGCCCAGCAGTCCGGCCCCCTGGTAGACCACGAAGGCGGCGACCCAGGCCACGGCCGTGTAGTAGGCGGCAGCGAATCCTGCCCACCGCCAGCCGAACTCCTGGCCAAACGCCGCCAGGGTTGCCACGCACGGCACGTACAGGAGGACGAAGACCAGGAAGGCGACGGCGGCCCGCTCGCTGAAGACGGGTTTGAGGGCTGCCTGCAACTCGGTTTCCTCATCCGGTGCCGTCTGGAAGACGCCGGGCACCAGGGCTGGCAGCCGCTTCACCGAATCACGCACCGCCCGGGCGCCGCCCTCGAAGATGTCCCCTATCTCCTCCGGCGTGGAAGGGTACTCCTTCTCGCCTTCTTCCCCCGCGCCACCGACGTAGATCTCGCTCATGCTGCTCACCACCACCTCTTTGGCCACCAGGCCGGTGACCAGAGCACCCGATGACTCCCAATCGCCGAAGCCGGTCGGCTCGAATACATGGCTAATCGTGGCGCCGGTGTGGCCAAACCAGCTATCCCGCTGGTCGTCCACACCCCAGGGCATGTTGAGCAGGAACCAGACGACGACAGCGGCGGCGAAGATGTAGACGCCCGCCTTGCGGATGAAAGCGCTGCTTCGCTCCCACATGTGGGTCGCCAGCCCTCTGATGGTGGGCAGCCGGTACGGCGGCAGCTCCATGACGAAGGGCGACGCGGGCTTACTCCGGAAGATGGTGTACCTGAACACGATGCCCGTAAGAATGGCCAGAGCAACGCCGAGGAGGTACATCGAGATGAGAACGATGTCCTGGTGGCTGGCAAACAAGGCAGCGGCGAACAAGACGTAGACCGGTAGGCGCGCTCCACAGGACATGAACGGGCACAGCAACGCGGTCAGCAGACGGTCTCTGCGGCTCTCCAGCGTGCGGGTGGCGTAGATGGCGGGCACGGTGCAGCCGAAACCGATCAGCATGGGGATGAATGACTTCCCGTGCAGCCCCAGGCGATGCATCAGCCGGTCCATGACGAAGGCCGCTCGCGCCAGGTATCCGGTGTCCTCCAGCAGAGCGATGAAGAAGTACAGGAACAGTAGCAGCGGTATGAACATCATCACCCCGCCCACGCCGGCGATTATCCCGTCCAGGGCCAAGGCTACCAGCCAGTCGGGGGAATTGATGAGGTTCAGGAAGCGCTCCGCCCAGTGGGAAAACGGCCCGGTGATCACCTCGTCGAGCCAGTCCATGTAGGGCGCAGCGATGTCCGTTATCACCTTGAACAGCAGCCACATCATGGCCACGAAGATGGGGATGCCCAGGAGGCGGTGGGTAACGACGGCGTCTATTCTGTCCGACGTGGTCCGATGGGTCACCGGCGGCCGGTCCACCGCCTCCTTGACCAGGCCGGTGATGAAACCGTACCGGCGGTCGGTGATGATCATATCCACGTCATCGCCGTAGATGGCGCGCAGGTGGTTGACGCTCTTCTCGGCCGCTTGCAGAAGCTTGGCGCCGCCGCGGGCGGAGGCCACCCTCTCGCGGACGTCCGCATCCTCCTCCAGGAGCTTTATCGCCAGCCAGCGACGTGGGTAATGGTCGACGCGGATGTCCTCCGCCTCGATGAGGTCATACAGCTTGGCGATCTCGGTCTCTATCTCGCGGCCGTAATCCACCAGCGGCTGCCCCTTGCGGGGGTAGGTCATATCGTGGGTTGTCACCGCGGCGCTCTCCTCCTAGGAGACGGGCAAACCACCGTGTGTCTCAGACCTCTGCTGCCTCTCTTCCTGACTGAGACCTGGCCGCTTCAATGATCTTTTCCTTCAGCTCTTCAATGCCCACGCCCCTGCTGGCCACCGTGGGCACCACAGGGATGCCGCCCAGGCCCTCGGACAGCTTGGCGATGTCGATCTTGTAACCGCGGGATTCGGCCGTGTCGCTCATGTTGAGAGCGATCACCAGATCGGCACCGAGCTCCAGGATCTGCACCGCCAGATAGAGGTTCCGCTCAAGGTTGGCGGCGTCCACCACGCTCACCACCACTTGCGGCCGCTCATGCACTATGTAGTCGCGGGCGATGACCTCCTCCAGGGAATAGGCAGCGAGGCTGTAGGTTCCGGGCAGGTCCACCACCTTAATGTCCCGCCCATCGTGGCGCCAGATGCCCTCCTTCTTCTCCACCGTCTTCCCGGGCCAGTTGCCCACGTGCTGACGGCCACCGGTGAGGCTGTTGAAGATGGTGCTCTTGCCGGAGTTGGGATTACCAGCGAGGGCGATAGTGAATCCTTGGGCCACTATCCCTTCATCTCCCGTCTAGATGGGCTCCACTATGATCTTGTGGGCCATGCCCCGCCCGAGAGCCAGGCGGAAATCGCGCACGGCCACTAGGAGTGGCCCCGACGAGCCGGACTGGACTATCCTCAGTGTTTCCCCAGGAGTGAGTCCCATATCGGCCAGCCTGCGCCGTATGCCCCATCCCCCCCGAATATCTACCAGGCGCACTTCCTCGCCGGGGCTCACCATCGATAGAGGCATCAAGGCAGTCACACCCTCTCTACAAGGATCTCCCTGGCCTCTTCCTTGCGCAGGGAGAGATGGTATCCCCTGATCAACAGCTCCACTGGGTCGCCCAGGGGAGCCATCTTCACCACCTCCACCTCGATGCCGGGCACCACGCCCATGTCCAGGATGCGGCGGCGAAAAGGCCCGCCGCCGCCCACTCTGACGATGGTGCCTCTCTCCTTGGGCTTGAGTTCGCTCAGGGGTATCATTTCATCGACTCCGGGGCTGATCTCGTCCCCCGTTCTTTTCCACCGGTTTCACCAGCACGTTCCTGGCCAGGTCCGCCGCCAACTCCACCGGCCGCCCCTCCACCCGCACCTGCACCGAGCCATCTCTGGCGCTTGCCCCCTCGGTGTCCAGTACGCAACCGGGGGTGATATCTAAGCGGGCGAGGCGGTGAAGGAAGTCCGCGCTTTCCTCGCGGATGCGCACCACGCGGACAGACCCCGGAGCGGGGACCTCGCTCAGAGGCGTCGCCCGCTCCTCGCTGGCTCGACCCTCCTTGTCGGGGATGACGTGGCCGTGGGGGCAGGCCTCAAGGTCGTCCATCAGCCCCGCCAGACGCTCTTCCAGGTCGGGCGAGGTGGCATGCTCCAGCCTGCAGGCCTCATCGTGGACATCTTCCCAGGAGAAGCCCAGGAAGCGGACCAGGAAGTTCTCCCAAAGGCGATGGCGCCGAATGAGGGACGTGGCCAGACGCTCCCCCTGCTTGGTTAGCTGCACCACCCCGCGCGGCCTGCGGGAAACGAGACCCCTGGCCGACAGGCGCCGCAGCATCTCCGTTACCGAGGGCTGGGACACGTCCAGCCGCCGCGCGATTGAGGACGTGGTAGCTTCCTCTCCCTCCTCGCTCATCTCAGCGACGGCCTTCAAATACATTTGCGCGCGTTCATCGAACATTAGGTATCCCTACCCGCAAAATATAGGGTGCCCTAAGTATCCTATAACCATCTTACCACTTGTGAACCCCGTGTCAACTGCATCTCGGCAGCAGTGGTCGGGATCGCTCCAGCTAAGTGAAAACGGAGAACCATTCTTGACAGTAGGTAGCGGCAGCGTGTATCAAATAGGCAATGTGTTCTATTTCCGCGCGGGAGAGCGCTCTGTCAGCGGCGATGATCGCAATCCGCTGCTGCTGGCCTAGCCAGGCCTTCCCACCGTCGGCCAACAGGGAGTAGCGCGATAATGGAGTCTCGGCAGGACAACAAGGCGACGCAATCGCGGGCAATCGTGACCATGGCGCCCGATCAGGTCGAAGCGGCGGGGAAGCTGGTCTATGAAGCCTTCCAAGACGTGGCCCTCAAGCACGGCTTCGAGCCTATTTACGAGTCGCCCGAGTTCGCCACCATCCTCGTGCGCAGAATCAGTCAGCTGGAGGGGTTCACCTCCTTCGTGGCCATTGAGGGCGGGCAGCCGCTGGCTGTGAATTTCGTCGACCAGCGAGGTGACGTTGCCGGCGTAGGCCCTGTGGCCGTTGGGCTCGAACATCAGGGACAAGGCCTGGGCAGAATGGTCATGGAGGCCGCTCTGGAACAGGCCGAAGGTTGCGGCTTCCAGTCAGTGCGGCTGTTGCAGGCAGCCTACAACATGGTCTCCTACAGCCTCTACTGCCGCCTGGGCTTCGATGCCAAGGAGCAAATGGCCTCCCTAAGAGGCAGGCCACCCGCCGACGAGACTGCGGTCAGCATGGTCAGAGAGTGCACGCCTCAGGACCTCGACGCGCTGGATGACCTCAGCCTGGAAGTGCTTGGCTTCCGCCGGCGTGGAGAGGTAGAGATGGCGATGCCGCGCAGGCCACCGCTCTTGGTCGAGCGCGACGGACGCCCCGTCGGATACGCATGTCGCTTCTTCATGCCCAGCAGCACATTTCTCGGCCCAGCAGTGGCCAGGGATGAGGAGGCACTGAAGGATCTTATCATTGGTGCGGCTCGGCTGGTGCCTGGTAGCCTGAGGTTTGTCCTGCCGGCGAGCTGTCCCTCGCTGCTGCGCTGGGCATTTCGGTCGGGTTTCTCTCTGTTGGAGCTGGATACCCTGATGGCCAAGGGAACCTATGAGGCCCCGGCCGGAGCATACATGCCCTCGGCCTGGTACTAGACGCTATCTTGGCTGTGTCCGCGCCCTCTCGTTCTAGTACTTTACGGCCTTGCCGTACTTCTCCCGCAGCACAGTCTTCAGGACCTTCATCGCCGAACTGCGGGGCAGGGCATCGATGAAATCGACCGACTTGGGCTTCTTGTAGCTGGCCAGTCGCC
>CAZXAF010000057.1:0-9074 GCA_964638905.1 uncultured Dehalococcoidia bacterium | reverse complement strand
GCATGTACAGCACGTAGGACTGGTCCTTGGCCTCGTCCCTGGCCCGCCACAGCTCATAGCTATGCCCATCGCTCTGGATGCGGCAGTAGTGGCCGGTCGCCAGGCAGTCGGCGCCTTCGGCCAAGGCCTTGGACAGCAGCAGCCGGAACTTGATGTGCTCATTGCAGGCCAGACAGGGGTTGGGCGTCCGCCCGCGCAGGTACTCCTGGCAGAAGTAGTCTATCACCGACGAGGCGAATTCACGCTCCAGGTTCAGGATATGGTGAGGGATGCCCAACGCCCGGCAGACAGTGCGGGCGGCCTCGATCTCCTCCGGCGAGCAGCAGCGGCGCAGATGCGGACGCGCATCGGGTTGCTCCGTCGTCCACAGGCGCATGGTCACGCCGATCACTTCGTACCCCTGGCGCAGCAGAAGGGCCGCCGCGGTGGACGAGTCCACCCCGCCGCTCATAGCCACGAACGCTCGCTTACTACCCATCGCCATCGCCTATGTTATAATGTTCTTACCCTTGACTGAAGTGGGAGGCCATCTGGAAGGCGCAACCCTCGCTCGCAGGATCGTCGATCTTCTCGCCGATAGGCAGGCCGAGGACATCCTCCTCCTGGATATCGGCAAAGTCACCCTGTTCGCCGACTACTTCGTGATCGCCAGCGCTCAGACCACCCGCCAGATGCGGGCCCTCTGCGATGCCGTCGACTCCGAGCTAGCCAAGGACGGCGTCACCCCCTACGGCCGCGAGGGTGAGCCGGACTCGGGCTGGATCCTCCTCGACCTGGGGGACGTCATCGTCCACATCTTCGCCCCCGACGAGCGCCACTTCTACGACCTGGAAGGCCTGTACCAGGCGGCAACGCCGGTCGTCCGCATCCAGTAGCGCCTTACTCGAACACCCAGGGGTCGATGTTGCGCTCGTAGCTGAACAACTCCCCCTCCTGGAAGAACAGGCGGACCTCTTTCTCGGCGGCCTCCAGGGAATCGGAGCCGTGCACCAGGTTGCGGCCGGTGTCTATGGCCAGGTCGCCGCGGATGGTGCCCGGCGCCGCCTGAGCGGGATTGGTTGCCCCCATCGCCTGGCGCACTATCTCCACGGCGTTTTTCCCCTCGAAGACGGCGGCGATGATCGGGCTGGAGGTGATGTACCGCATCAGCCCCGGGAAGAAGTCCTTACCCTCATGGGCGGCGTAGTGCTGGCGAGCGAGGGCCTCGTCCATGTGGAGCATGCGCGTGGCCACAATGCGCAGGCCCCTTCGCTCCAGGCGGGCGATGATCTTTCCCGCCAGGCCTCGCTGCATGGCGTCGGGCTTGATGAGCACCAGCGTTCGCTCCATGGGGTTCCCTCCTTACTTGCGACCGCCGCCGCTCGGCCGAGCGGCAACCGCCTCCCGCAGGTAGATGGGCCTAAGGCTTGCGGCGTCGTCCGCCTGGCCGGCGGTCAGCCTTCGCCAGGCCAGCTCGGCGATGAAGCCCGCCCTTCGTACCGACATGGCCGCTGCCTCGGCGACGGCCGCTCGCTGTCCCAGCGTCTCTCTCAATTGCTCGGCCAGTTCCTCCGACACCTCGCCGCAGAACAGGGCCCTCTTCAGCCGCCGTTTTCCGGCTGCCAGCAGCCCTTCCGGCGGCGACAGCCGAGGCGGCATCACCTCCCGCCAGCCGGAAGAGTCGCGGCCGTATACGGCCCAGGCCAGCTCGCCTCGGCCGGCGCGATGGATGGGGCATATGCGGCCGGGGTAGTCGACGTGCTGGTAGGCGTCCGCCTCCAGGCGGCCCACGCCCACCAGCGGCAGCTTCAGGGCAAAGGCCAGCCCCTTGGCCGTGCTCACGCCTACCCTCAGGCCGGTGTAGCTGCCCGGCCCGATGCAGACGAAGACGGCTCTGAGGTCGCCCTTGTCCACGCCCGCCCGCTGCATGAGGCCCTGCAAGGTGGGCAGCAGCTCCACCGAGTGGTTGCGTGGGCAGTGCCAGGTGAGCTCTGCGACGAGGGCACCCTCCTCGGATAGGGCCACGCTGGCCATATGGGAGGCGGTATCGATGGTCAGCTCCACGCTCGCCCTCCTACGCGCGCCGGCGCCCGCCGTGGGCGAAGGCCGCCAGCAGCCGCTCGTAGCGCTCGCCGCGCGCCTCAAGCGCCAGGTCGCGCTCCCTGGCGCCGCTGATCTCCAGTGTCACCAGCAGGTGCTCCGGCGGGAAGACCTCCCAGGCCCGGTCGGCCCACTCCACCACCAGGGCTCCCTCGGCGCAGTATTCGGTCAGGGCCAGCTCCTCCGCCTCCAGGGGGTCCTCCAGGCGATACAGATCGCCGTGGTAGAGGGTCAGTCGGCCCTCGTATTCGCCCAGGAGGACGAACGACTTGCTGGTCACCGGGTCAGGTACTCTCAGGCCCTGAGCGATGCCCTGCACGAGGCAGGTCTTGCCCGAGCCCAGCTCGCCGGAGAGAAGCATGATGTCCCCCGCTTGCAGCAATCTCCCCAGGCGGGCACCGATGCGTCGTGTCTGAGCGGGGCTTTTGCTCTTGAGGCTCAGGGACGCCGCTATCGTCGCCACGTGCTCCCTCGCAGGTGGTCCCAGCCGGCCGCTGGCGGAGCCATCTCGCGGCCTTTCTCGTCCAGCAGGCGGACGCGCCGCTGGTGGTCGGCCACCATCTCCCCGATGACTGTGATGGCCACCTCGGCCTTGTCTTTCACGCGCTCGATGACCTCCGGCGGCGCCGTCAGCAGGAGCTGGTAGTCCTCGCCGCCGCCGCAGGCCAGGGCCAAAGCGTCCTGGGGGAAGGCCTGGCGCAAGGTGGGGCTGATCGGTATTCGCTGGCCGTGGACGACGGCCCCCAGGCCGCTGGCCTCGCAGACGTGACCCAGGTCCTGGAGGAGGCCATCGCTGACATCGATGGCCGCTCGCACCCCTTCGCCGGCCGCCATCTGGCCGGTGGCCAGAGGCGGCTTGTGGTGCAGATGGGCCCGCTTCAGGTAGTCGGCGGCCTCGCCTGAGCTTGCGCCCTTTCCTAACAGGATGCGCAGGCCACCGGCGGAATCGCCCAGATAGCCGGTCACCGCTATCGCATCGCCGGCCTGGGCGCCGCTGCGGGTCATCAGCAGCGGCTCGCCCTGGTCGTCGGCCAGCGCCCTACCGATGAGGGTGACCGTCACCATCGTCCTATCGCAGCCAACGATGTCCCCGCCCACGACGGCCGTGCCGTATTCGCTGCACGCCTCCAGCATGCCGTCCAAGAACTCATCCACCTGCGCCACCTCCGTCTGGGACGGCAGGGCCAGGGTCAAGAGGGCCTGCTCGGGGATGCCCCCCATGGCAGCGATGTCGCTCACGTTCACCGTCAGGGCGTTCCAGCCAAGGTCTCGCCAGGGGACGTATGATAGGGAGAAGTGGGTGCCTTCGATGAGCGTATCGGTGGTTACTAGCTGGACGCCGCTCGCTCTCCAGGCCGCGGCATCGTCGCCGATGCCGACGACCAGGCAGGACGGCTGGCCGCTCCTGGCAAAGGCCTCGGCCAAGCGGGCGATGAGGCCAAACTCTCCCAGCTCGGAAACCTTCACAGGCCCGATTATAAGCCATCGGCGGTAGAGGCTGAAGCCTGCCGCCGGTCGGTGGCGACCGGTTCATTCTCGGTGGGAGGGAGGCTTTCGGGCCATCGCGCGGGTTGAAACCCGCACCTTCCTTGAATCGATAGACGGAGCCGCGGGATTCATCCCGCGGGGTTGGAAAGTTCACCCACCAACGGCGAACCGGTTACCCCAGGCGTGCAGCCCCGACCCAGCGAGTGCTATCCTGTAGGCAGAGTGCGCATCGCTATCGTCGCCGACGTTCATTCCAACCTGGAGGCGCTGGAGACCGTCCTCCGCCACGCGGAGGGGGAGAACGCCCTCGACCAGCTCTGGTGCCTGGGCGACATCGTGGGCTACGGCCCCGATCCCTCTGCCTGCATGGCCGTCCTCCGCCGCTTCGACCTGCGCTGCGTGGCCGGCAACCACGACCACGCCGCCGTTGGCCTTCTGTCCACGGACGACTTCAACCGCGATGCCGCCGCTGCCGCCCACTGGACGGCTCTCCAGCTTGCCCCTGAAGAGCGCCAATACCTGGAGAACCTGCCTCACGTCGTCCAGGAGGGGGATTTCACGCTGGTGCACGGCACCCTGCGCTGGCCGATCTGGGAGTACCTCCGCTCCGCTGAGGCCGCCGTCGCCCATCTTCAGCTCCAGCAGACGCCCTTCAGCCTGGTGGGCCATACGCACGTTCCGATGCAGGTAGTGGAGGACGAGAAGGCGAGAGAAGGCTGTCGTGGGCACTGCCTGGAGGATGGGACAACGGTCGAGCTGGCTGACGAGCGGCTCATCATCAACCCCGGCGGGGTTGGTCAGCCCCGCGACGGCGATCGCCGCGCCGCCTATGCCGTATACGACGCCGATGCCCGCACCGTTACCCTCCACCGTCTGGAGTATGACATCGCCGTCACCCAAGGGAAGATGGAGGCGGCGGGCCTTCCCCACCGGCTCGTTTACAGGCTGAGCATCGGGCAGTAGGGAGGCGAAGCGCCGCTAGGCCCTGCTCAGATTGGCGACCGCTCCCTGCCGTTTGATCGCTCGCACGAAGACGTCCACCAGGTCCGGGTCTAGTTGCGACCACGTGGAGCGCTGAAGCTCGGCCAGGGCCTCCTCTGTGGTTCGCCCTTTCCGATAGGGCCTGTCCAGAATCATCGCCGAGTATGCATCGGCGACGGCCATGATGCGCCCCAGCAGCGGTATCTGCTCCCCCGCTAGACCTCGGGGATAACCGGTGCCGTCGAATCGCTCGTGGTGATTGAGGGCGGCCTCCCGTACCTGCTCCACGTTCGGCAGATCGACGATCAAGTGTTCGGCAATGACGACGTGGTGCTTCACTATCTCGTACTCGCCGGGCGTGAGAGGGCTGGGCTTTCTGAGGATGCGGTCAAATATGCAGATCTTGCCCACATCGTGAACCAGGCCAGCGATGCGCAGCGTCCTTTGGACTTCCTCGGAATGGCCGAGCTCCTGGGCCAGCAAGACCGCACCCTCGGTGACGATCTCGCTGTGAGCCTTGGTGTAGTGGTCCTTGTTGTCGATAGAAGTCACCAGGCTCTCCAGCATGCCAAAAGTGCTCAGCTTGCGCAGCTCCTTTTTCTCCTCCTCGATCTTGGGCCGTCCGACGATCTTGCCGCCCAAACCCTTTGACTCGTAGAGGTTGGCGTCGGCCACCGCTAGCAGTTCATGGCGTCTCTGGCCATCCTCGGGGAAGACAGCCACGCCGCAGCTCATCGATATGGGAATTGGCTCGCCGCCGCGCACCTTGAAGTGTCTACTGGACAGCCACTCCTGAACTGATCGAGCGAAGGCAAATGCTGCCTTCCTGTCACCGCTCGGCAGAATGATCATGAAATCGTCGCTGCCAAAGCGACCTACGAGGCCGTTATCGGGGCAGTCCTTGGCCAGGTGCTCAGCGATCATCTTCAGCACTTGGTCTCCGGCCGAGTGGCCGTAGGTGTCGTTGAACAGCTTGAAGTTGTCGATGTCCATGATCAGGATAGCCAGCGGCTTGCCATGCTGGAACGATGCTTGCAGGGCGCGCTCTAGCTGACCCTGGAGGGCGCGATGGCCGTACAGGCCGGTGACAAAGTCGCGATCGGCCTGCTCTCGAGCCTCCTCGTACTGTTGGGCCCTTTCCAGCGCTATGCCGATCTCCATGCTGAGGGCGTGGATAAGCATGATGTCATCGGCGGTTAGGGCGGGTGTCTTGGTTAGCTCCACCTCTAGAACATGGCGGATAGGCCCTCTCCGGCCCAGTGAAAGGTAGAGTCTGCCGTTTCCGTCCCGCGATCCGTTGCCCTTCTTGGATGCGCCGTTGCCGGTTTCTGGAGTGATGAGCGGCGTGCCCCGGCTGGCGGCGAGCTCTATTCGTTCAGCGATATCGGGCGGAGGTGCAGCGCCCTGCTCTTTCGATCGCCCCTGGGGATTGTTGTTCCAACGACGGGGCTGGCCGTCTTGCACCTCCCACACCGTGACCTGCTCGCTTCCCCGGCACTCGGAGACCAGCTTTCTGCTCAAGGTCAGAACAGCGTGCGTGCTGAGGGCCTGGCTAAGCTCAGATACGGCGCCGTGGAGAATGGAGACCTGCTGGTGGCGCCGCTGGAGTTCATCTGTTCTCTTCAGCAGGGCCTCCGTCATCTCGTTGAAGTCTTGAGCCAGCGAGGCTATCTCCTCCGGGCCGGAGATGTCGGCCCTGACCCGCGAGTCACCGGCCGTGATCGCTCTCGCTTTCGCCCGCAGGGAGGCCAGCGGGAGGACCACCGAGGAGTTAATGACTACCGCCGCACCAACTGCCAGCAGGAAGGCGACGCCGCCGAGGCCGACCAGCGTCCACATGGTGACGTCGGCATCGTGGACTGCTGCCGCTTGCTCGGAGGCGTACGTCTCCTGCCTTCGCAGAGCGGCCTCCTCCAGCCGGCCGATGGCGTCGGTTCCGGTGGCCGTCATCTCGGAGCCACGGGTGGCCAGCAGCTCCGCTAGCGCCTTCTGCTGGCCTGCTTCTACGAGGGGAAAGACAAGTTCGCCGGCCTGCTCGATCTGTTCTATCAGTCTGGTTGCCTCTTCCAGCGCCGCCAGGTCGTCCGTGTTGCCTTCGGCTAAGGCTAGGGCTCGGGCTTGCTCCAGGTCTTGGTGTAGCTCCGCTTGAGCTAGGCGGTAGTCTTCGACTGTTGTCAGGTCTCCCGTAAGGATCAGGCTGGGAAGAATGCTCGTCTCCAGGTAGAACTGCGCCCGCGCGTGCTCCAGGGTGCTAGCGGCCAGCGAGGTTTGCTCCAGCGACTCAAGCCGCGCCTGATGTTGGCGGGCGTTCCAGACGGCCACCACCGAGATGCTGACCAGGAGGAGGACCAGAAGCGTGACCACTCCCGCGATCTGGGCTCGGGCCGATCTCAATATACGCATCTTCTGATGTTCCCCGTTTTACTACACGGTTGCTTCAGCTGCTGGTCGTGCGCGGACGGTGCCTGCCCTGTGGCGTCTCTCAGCCCATGGGGCAGCCCCACACTCATTGGCACGACGATCTACAGCGGCCATCTATTTGTAAGGACGCATATTGGAGAGAATTCGCTACATTGGTAGACTCCTTGCTGGCGGACTTCTGTCCTGATACCATAGAATTGGCGCTATGGCCGACGTCGATGTTCTCATAACGTTTGGTCTGGACCACGAGCTGGTGCAGCGCATCCGGGGCGTTGACTCACGGTTGCGGGTATCTGCCCTCAGCCCGGCCCAGCGTGCGCTCTTCCGGGGCGGCAGGCCGGTCTGGCGGCGCTCCAGCGAGGTGGCGCCGGCGGCGGAAGGAAGCGAGGGTGACGCCCGACGCGGCCTGGATGAGGCCCTGGCCGAAGCCGAGGTCCTGTTTACTCTTTCCACCATGCCTGCCGACCTCCTCTCGCGGGCGCCCCGCCTCAAGTGGATACAGCTCACCAGCGCTGGCGCCGACCGCCTCGTGAATCGGCAGATTTTCCAGAGCGGCGTAGCTATCACCACCGCCGGCGGCATTTACGTAGCCCCCATCGGCGAGTACGTCCTGGGGGTGATGATCATGCTGGCAAAGGGTTGGCCCTATCTCTTTCGGGCTCAGGAGAAGCGAGAGTGGGCCCGCCTTACCCCCCAGGAGCTGCGGGGCAAGACGGTGGGCGTCGTAGGATTGGGCAGCGTCGGCCAGGAGGTGGCTCGCCTGGCCAAGCTTCTGGACATGCGAGTGCTGGGCGTGCGGCGTTCCGGAGCGCCCCTGGAGAGCGGCGAGTACCTGGTCGACGAGATATTCGGCCCCCTCGACCTGCTGCACGTCCTCTCCGAGAGCGACTATGTGGTGCTGGCCCTTCCTCTGACCGAAGAGACTCACTACTTGATGGGCGAGCTGGCCTTCCAGGCCATGAAGCCCTCGGCCTATCTGATCAGCGTCTCTCCCGGTGCCGTAGTCGACGAGACGGCCCTTGTGCGGGCCCTCAAGGTGGGGCTGATTGCGGGGGCCGGCCTGGACGTCTTCGAGAGCGAGCCTCTGCCGTCAACAAGCGAGCTGTGGAAGCTGCGGAACGTGATCATCAGCCCTCACATCGCCGCCGAGACCCCTCACTACAACGAGCGGGCGGTGGCCTTCTTCTGCGATAACCTCCGCCGCTATCTGGCCGATGAGCCGCTTCTGAACCTGGTGGACCCTAAGCGGGGATACTAGCCGAGTCTATCTTCGCTTGCCGCGGCCTCGTTTGGAGCTGGCGCTCACTCTCTCCGCCACCTCTAGCCTGCTCAGATCCTCGCGCTTCTCGGCATGGAGGGCAGCGTTCAGCACCCTTTGCCAAGACCTCTCCATGATCGACACCTGCCCTCGAACTCGGAGAAGATGTCATCCATGGAGGCCATCATCGTTTTGCCTTCCCCCTTTGTGGGCCGGGGGGCTTGGCAGGTGCTTTCTTGGCGGGGGCTTTGGGCTTGGCGGCCGCCGCGGGCTTCGCCGCCGCTGCGGGCCTCGCCGCCGCGGGCTTTGCCGCCGCTTTTGCTTTGGCGATGGGCTTCTTCTCGGCGGTCGTCTTCCCCTTGGCGGCCGCTGCGGGCTTCGCCGCCGCCTCCGCTTTGGCGGCGGGCGCTTTCGCCTTCGTTGCCTTCTTATCCTCCGTCGATTCCTTCTCTTCGGCCTGCTCGGCCATCTCGATGCTGGCGATAGAAGCCACCGTGTCGCCGGGGCCTAGGCCCATCAATGTCACGCCCATAGTGGCTCGGCCCTGTACGGCAATGCGGTCCACGTTGGTGCGGATAACGATTCCGTCCTCGGAGATGATCATCAGTTGTTGCTTCGAATTAATGCTTCGGGCCGCCACCAACCGGCCTCTCTTCTCGTTAACCGTGAACGTCCTCACGCCGAGGCCGCCTCGTCCCTGAGTAGGGTACTCGTCGAACAGCGTGCGCTTGCCGTAGCCCTTGCTGCTCACCACCAGCAGTTCCTGGTCAGAACGAGCGGTCTCCATCCCCACCACTCGGTCGCCCTTCGCCAGGCGGATGCCCCGCACGCCGCCGCTCTGGCGGGA
>CAZXAF010000056.1:6460-9100 GCA_964638905.1 uncultured Dehalococcoidia bacterium | reverse complement strand
TCGGAGCTACGTTGTTGCTGGGGTCGGTGTCATTCACGTGCGGCGTCGTGATCTCTATCGAGTTATCGAACATGAAGGTGTGTGAACTCGCCTCCTTGCAGCTGATCTCCCACACCTCCTCCACCACTACGTCATCGCTCACCGGCAGCCTCGCCTGCTTCGCGTTCCCCGCATCCGGAATCGCAGCACAGCCCGGAGGAGCAGTCGCCACCGCACTGATCGACACCTCCACCGGCAGACCATCCTCACCGTTGTTGTGCAGAACCTTCCGCAGACAGACCTTACTGCCCTCGCTCACACCTATCTTGCCCGGCACATCCGAATCACAATCGCCCGCCAGCAGCTCCTGGCTCACTATCTTCACGTCCGTGTAGGTCCAGAAGTGGACGGTCAGCAGCTCGGACGTCGTATTGGGGTGAGGGTCGGGGTCGGGCTCGCGGACGTGGGGGTCCTTGGCGCTGACGCTACCGTAGGAGGTGAATGTATGCAGAGAAGGCTCGTTGCAGTGGATGCGGAACTGCTGCTCTATGGTCTTCGGCACCCCGACTTCCAGCATGGGCTGGGACGGAGGACAGTTGATGCCGAACAGGTCCTCGACAGGCTCGGCGGTGCATCCCGTCGGGGCAGTCAGCCCCGTCGCGCCGATCTGTATGGCCACCGGGCCGTAGGGGCCCTTGTTCGTCACAACCGTCTGCAGCATGACAATGCTGTCCTCGCTCACGTCCAGGTCCGACGGCCCAACGATCGTTTGCTGGATCTCCAGGTCGGCCTTAGCGATGGCAGCCGGCTCCCATTCGGTGTAGGCGTTGTTGTTGCTGAGATCGGGGTCAGTCAGCCGAGGATCCTTTGGGGAAATCTCGTTGTCGAACGTGAACTTGTGGAAGCTGGGCTCGTAGCAGTGAATCGTGAACGGCTCTACGATCACGACGTCCACGCTGACTCCCATATCGTTAATCTGCTCCACGTGCACAGGGTTGCCGATCACCTCACAGCCGCTCGGAGCCGTGATTTTGCCGACTGTTTGGGCGTCGACCGCAATAGGGCCGTTGTTGTGGATCACCTTCTCCACGAGGATAGGCACATCCTCGCTCACCGGTATCTCCGCCGGCGCGGGGAATGTGGGATCGTTCGGGTCGCACCTCCCGTTGCCATCGAGGTCCTCACACCCCAGCACGGTCTGGGAGATGATCTTGAGGTCGGGCCCTCCACCGTTGGTGAAGGTGCAGGTGACATTTTCTTCGTTGCCCAGGCCGATGGTGACAGTGGTGTCGCCGGGGTCGAAGTCCCCATCAGAGCCGATCTGAATGTCGGCGCCGCCCGTGCACTCAATGTTCGTGAGGTCCCAGCCAGCCTCACCGTCCTCTGTGATCACGTAGTCCTCGCCGGGGGTGAGGCCGGTGAATTGCTGCGGGGGGGCCGCATCGGTCAGCGAGAAGTTGGTGAGGTTGGCGCTCGTGCTGAAGCTGAAGCTGGTTGGGTCACCCGGCGGGTTGGTGACCTTGTCGATGGTGATGGAGCCCTCGCAGTACTTCAGCAGGGCGTCCGCGATGGCTTTCCCCAGATCCGACGCGCTCGCCACCTCGTAGATGTCGCCGGGCGGGCCAGCGTCGTCCGGCCCTGCCAGCCCCCGCAGCACGTCCGCTGAGTAGGTACCGCCGGGCGCACTGCCGTCGCCGGGGCCGAACTTGACGACGATGGTGTTCCAGCCAGCCGCGCGGGCCGCGTCCGCCTGCTGGACGGCGCTGGTGGCGCCGCCCCAGTAGTCCGCCGGCGGCGCGTTGCCGCCCGGGTACACCACGTTGGGGTCGCCGTCCGTGACGATGACCATGATGTTGGGCTGGGGGCCGTTTGTCCCGCCCGCGATGGCGTTGGCGACGCCGTGGCCAGTGGGTGTGTAGCCGTCAGAGTTCATCGCGGTGACCAGGTTCTTGACGTCGGTCGGGTCAGATACCCAGCCAGCCCCGTTGCCGGTAATAACGGGAGCGCCCGAGTTAGGGTCCCGGAAGGTGGTGCCGCGCCAGTTGGTGCCCGGCAGCTGCAGCTCCACCTGATCGATCATATTGTTGATGTTTGTCTTCATCGTGGGCAGCGCAGAGCCGATACTGCCGCTGGAGTCCAGCACCAGGTGAATGTCCGCCGCCGTGCACGCGGCGGGCAAGCCGGGGTTGTGCACGGTCGGCGGCGGGACGGCCTGCGCCACCGTGACGCTGTCTCTGCAGTCGTTGTTGCCGTCGTTGCTCTCGTCCACCACGTCGGCGGGGTCAGCCCTGCAGACGTTGCCGGAGCCGCTCCTCGGGTTACTCAGGGTCCCGGAAGCAGTGGGGGTCACCTCGATGACGACATCGAAGAAGCTGTCGACCGGCATTGTCACCGCGCCGCCGCTGGCCGCGCAGGTCAGAGTGCCGCTGCTGATAGCGCAGACTACCGTGCCGGTGATCCCAGAGGGGCTCACAGAGGGAGTCCCGTAGGTCGCGCCTGCCGGCAGGTCGTCCTCCAGGATATCCTGGCCTGAGCTGAAGGTGGCCGTGGCCTCGCCCTCGTTCTCCACGCGGATCGTCCAGTTGAAGCTGTCGTAAAGGTCGACGCTGCCGCCGACATCGTTGCTCTTGGTGGCCGTCAGGTCAGGCTGAGGGGTAGGCG
>CAZXAF010000056.1:0-6360 GCA_964638905.1 uncultured Dehalococcoidia bacterium | reverse complement strand
AGAAGTCCTCGTACTCATGGCTATCCCTACCTAACTCAGCCTACGCTGATGCGCAGGCTGTACGCCCACGCTCGCCAGGCGACATCCGCCGCCTGTCTCGCTCACACATGACCATTCTTGCACACAGAACATTTGGACAATTATAACGCTTTCTCCCCAAAAGGGAAACCTACACGTCGAACGGATGCCCGATACGGCTTCCGCTCCTTCATAGAATTATCCCCGCAAATAGGAGCCAGGGCCAGTGTATGTTAGGGCTAGGAGGGTGAACGGAAGGTAGAAAAGGGTAAAACCTGTAGCGACGGCCAAGCGAGAGGGCCAACACTCGCATCGGCGAGGGGCCTACGCCATAGAAAAGGCGGGTCGCCAAGAGCGGGAGGGGGCCCAACCCTTGAAATAGAGAACATGTCTCCATGACCCGCCATATACTAAGACGCCCTGGAGGGCAAAAAGATTCGCCAGACAGCAGACTTTTCCTGGCTTCTGACATCCCTTCGACAGCCAGGAGCGGTCCATGGCCCGTGCGGAAACGCCTCCACCCTCGCTCCTGCTCCCCCTACATAGCTAAACCCGCCCCTCAGTGAGAGGCGGGCTCGGTGCCTGGGTTTCAAGAGCGGAAGGGGTGCGGCCCTTGGTCACCCAATTCAACTAACAAAACGTCGGCGGCGTCAGTTGGATACGGGTGAGCGCCGATAATCACGAAAAAGCAATACGAAACAATTGGTAGGGCTATTGACAAACAACGATTAGCAGGTATCATAACGCTAGTATTAAATGATGAGCAGGTGATAGGTGCCTGCGGGAGAGTCTTGGAGCCCCAGCAACGGTTGCGACACCGATATTTGTGTCCGGGTAATGGCGCACCGGATGGGCTTTCTAGTAAAGACTCATCGAGCGCCAGGACTTCTGTCTTCTCCATCCACACTTCGTGTCGGGTTGACTGAGAGGGGAAGTCCTGCGCTTTGTGAGGAAGGAGGATAGCGAATGAAAGCTAAGCGTGGCATGACATGCCCTCTGGTGGCCTTAGCGATACTGCTGGCGGCGCTAGCGGTTATGGCCCAGGGGAATACAGTGGAGGCCGCCGACTACAATCCGGCCGTTACAGCTACCGTCTCTGACGCCTCGGCCGGAGCCAACGCAGACGTGACCGTCCACTTTGTAATACCGCAAAATAACTCCTACTGGCAGTCGATCGTTAACTTCGCGCCAGCGGAGTGGACCGTAGCGCCCTCTGGCGACCTCCCCCTGGGAGCCTACACCTGCGACCTGATCTCCCAGTCTACCCTGGGAGTGTTCAATGGGCCGTGCAACACTGCGACCTCCGTCAGTTTCGCGCTGTACAACGCCAGTGTGGACACAACGGACACTGTCGCGTTTGTGGACGGGTTCGTGGACGACGACGGCAACACGTTGGTGAACGCTGTGGAAAAGTACCCCGAGTTCCTGAACACCATGTTCCCCGGCCTTACACCCACCACTCGCTGGTACGGTCAAACCTCAGTGTCTGGCACACCGGTATCCATGAACTTCGTTTTCTTCCCGCCTGGATCAGCCATAAAAGGGGCGCCTGCCTTCGACGTCAGCCAGGGCGCCCTCCGGCTGACGATACTAAACGACCCCACTGCTCCCTTGGCCCCCGGGGCCGTAAGCGACAACTGCACACCGCTGGCTAGCGACACCCTAATGTTCGGCCTCAGCAAGGACAACCCGGAGACGCCGGCCGACGAAAGCGGTCACCCAGTGATGACCAACCCCGCGGTCGGCGGTGACTACAAGCTCGGTATGTGGACCCGGGGCATTTGGGACGCCGACGGCGACGGCTACGACAACGATTGCGACACCTGCCCCTACGACGTCAATGAGGGCAGCCCATTTGAGACTGCCGGCTCTGAGAACGGTGACAACGACAAGGACGGCATCGACAACGTTTGCGACCCGACGCCCGACGAGAACCGCAACGCCGGCGACGACGACAACGATGGCTTCAAGAACCGTCAAGACAACTGCCCGACGGTCGCCAACCCTGACAACCTCGACACCGACGGCGACCGCATTGGTGACGCCTGCGACAATAACCCGAACACTCCCGACGGCGAGACCGTCGAACGCTCGATCGAGGACACGGTGACCATCACCGGCGGTGCCGAGCCGACGGTGGAGCCAACGGTGGAGCCAGTGGAGACGCCGGCCGCAGAGACGCCGGCCGCCGAGACACCGGCCGCAGAGACGCCAGCCGCAGAGACACCGGCGGCCACGCCGACAACACCTAAGGCTACGCCGACAACGCCCAAGCCCACACCCACACCCACGCCTACGCCGACACCCACCACCGAGCCTGAGGTCGGCGGAGCAGGCCTGCTGAAGTCCGATGATGGCTTCCCCGTGTGGGCCATCTACGTCATCGGTTTGGCAGCGGTCCTGATGCTGGGCGGCATCGGTACGGCAGCCACCGTCGTCTGGCGCCGCAAGCGCTAGAAGAACGTCTAACCCTAGCTAGAACCCTAGAGGGGCCGGCTCCGCTTGCCGGAGCTGGCCCCTTTCTGTCGCAAATGCCTGACAAGCGGGCAGCCGCCTAGAGAGTGGCTGCCCGCTTTTTTTGTTGAAGGAAGACGCCCCGCCTGCTATGCGGGAAGGGTTGTGTCCGCCAAGGGGAAAAATGCTCTGGCGCTTGAAAGAGCTGGCGGATCGTGGGATATACTAAGGAGACCGTAACGGATTAGCATCCGGCAGCGTCCTAATTGATAGCCTAATTCCAAAGTGCACAAGGAGGATCCTGCTATGCCAGTAAGGGTCGGCATCAACGGCTTCGGTCGCATCGGTCGGCAGGTGTTCAAGGCCATTCGCGATTACCATAGCAGCGCCCTAGAGGTGGTGGCCGTCAACGACCTCACCGATCCCAAGACCAACGCTCACCTCCTCAAATACGATAGCAACTACGGCGTCTTTCCCGCTCACATCGAGGCCAAGGGGGATGCCATCCAGGTGGACGGGCAGACGGTGAAGGTTCTGGCCGAACGCGACCCGGCCAAGATCCCCTGGGGCGACTATGGGGTGGAGATCGTGGTGGAGGGGACAGGCCTGTTCACCGATGCCCAGAAGGCGGTGGCTCACATCCAGGCAGGGGTCAAGAAGGTGATCATCACCGCCCCCGCCAAGAACGAGGACCTGACCGTCGTGCTGGGTGTCAACGAGGAGATGTACGACGCCCGCAAGCACACGGTCATCTCCAACGCCTCCTGCACCACCAACTGCATTGCCCCGGCGGTGAAGGTTCTGCACGATAACTTCGGCGTGCAGAAGGGGTTCATGACGACCATCCATGCCTACACGAACGACCAAGTCATCCTGGACACGGTCCACAAAGACCTGCGGCGGGCTCGTGCCGCTGCCCTCAACATGATCCCCACCACTACCGGCGCGGCCCGGGCCGTCACCCTCGTCATCCCGGCGCTGAAGGGCAGGCTGGATGGCATGGCCATCCGGGTTCCCACACCCACCGTCTCGGTGTGCGACTTCGTGGCGACCCTGGAGAAGCCGGTAACCAAAGAAGAGGTGAACCAGGCCTTCGCGCACGCCGCCTCGGAGCCGCTACGGGGCATCCTGGAATACACGGAGGAACCGCTGGTGAGCATGGACTTCAAGGGCAATCCTGCCAGCTCCATCGTCGACGGGCTGAGCACCATGGTTCTTGGCGACAATATGGTGAAGGTGCTGGCCTGGTACGACAACGAATGGGGCTACGCCTGCCGCACAGGCGACCTCTGCACCTACATGGTCCAGAAGGGGCTCTAGAAGGCCAAATCCGGCCAGCTACCGGCGGCAAACCGCGCGAGACGCGCCAGGGCGGTGCCTAGCCCGGCTTCTCGGCGTACACCTTGAAGTGCACGCTGCCCAGACCCCCGTGCTCTAGGCCTGGATCAAAGCACTGTGAGTGCCTAACCCACACCTCGTTTGGATCTACGCCCTCGGCGAGGCGATCCCACATTATGTGCACGCGCTCCATCATGGGGGCAATCGCCCCGATGCAGAGGGGGCAGGTCGATTCCTTCGCGTTCAGCAGGGGCTGAGGGCCAAATACCAGCTTGTCTCCCGGCTTGCAGCCCGCGAAGCAGTACTTGGCGTCCGTGACTTCGGCAATGATCCTGTAGCTGCCCATTTGGGGAACGATCGACAGCAGCTTGCTGATGCCTGGCGGTAGCCTGTCCAGGTCCTCATCGGTAATCCCTATGAGCTGCTTGAGTACGGTGCGCATCGGCTCCTGCATGTTCCTTCGCCTCCTTTCTCGCAATCGGTCAGGCGTGGTACCATAACCCGCTGCCACGCGAGCAAGGCAATGTGACCTATCATCCCCAAGGATACTGCAATATTAAAGGCCGTTGCTAGCTAAGGGCTTGAACCGCCGTTTGACGTCGCTCTGCTATAGCTCTAAAATCGGAATAGTCATGTTCGAAGGTCTGAGCGAAAAGCTCCAGAAGGTTCTTCGCCGCCTGGGTAGCCGCGGCACCATCACTGAAAAGGACCTGGATGAGGCCCTGCGAGAGGTGCGCCTGGCCCTGCTGGAGGCCGACGTCCACTTCCGGGTGGTGCGGCAGTTCATCGAGCGGCTGCGAGAGCGAGCGTTGGGGGCACAGGTGCTACAGAGCCTCACCCCCATACAGCAGGTCATCGACATCGTCAACCAGGAGCTTATCCAAACCCTCGGTGGCAGCCAGAGCCAACTCCAGCGGGCCAAGCAGCCGCCCACGATCGTCATGCTGGTAGGCCTGAAGGGATCGGGCAAGACCACCACCGCCGCCAAGCTGGCGCTCCATCTGCGTCGGGGCGGCGATCGCCCTCTGCTGGTAGCCGCCGACCCCCAGCGTGTGGCCGCCGCCGAGCAACTGGAGGCCCTCGGCAAGCAGCTCAACATCGCCGTGCACAGCGAGGACGGCGGGGGCCGCCCACTCAAGATCTGCGAGCACGCTTTGAAGGAAGCCAACCGCCTGGGCAGCACCACTCTCATTGTGGACACTGTGGGCTATCTCCAGATGGACGAGGAGTCCCTGGCAGACGTGGTGGAACTGCGACGTCGGCTATCGCCCACGGAGGTGCTGATGGTGGCCGACGCCATGACCGGCCAGGAGGCAGTACGGGCCGCCGAAGAGCTTCACAAAGCCCTCGGCCTCACCGGTCTCATCCTCACCAAGCTGGACGGCGACGCCCGCGGCGGCGCTGCTCTGTCCATTCGGGCCGTGACCGGCATTCCGATCAAGTTCGTGGGCGTGGGAGAGAAGGCCGACGCCCTGGAGCCGTTCCATCCGAACCGCCTGGCCTCGCGCATACTGGGCATGGGCGATGTCCTCACCCTGGTGGAGAAGGCCAAGGCTACCGTCAGCGAGGAGGAGATGGAGGAACTGGGAACGCGGGTCCGCCGGGGCACCATCACCCTGGATGACTTCCTGACGCAGCTCCAACGGGTGCGGAACATGGGGCCTCTCAGCCAGCTAGTCTCCATGATACCGGGGCTTTCTAACGTCGCTGGCCGTCTGGAGGAGGTGGACGAGAGCCACATCAAGCACATCGAGGCCATTGTCTATTCCATGACGCCCCTGGAGCGCCGTTACCCCGACATCATCGATGCCAGTCGTCGCCGTCGCATCGCCCGCGGCAGCGGCACCAACCCCACCGATGTCAATCGTCTTCTCAAGCAGTACCGCGAGGCCAAGAAGATAATGCAAATGGTAGCTTCGGGACGCGGGCCACGCATCGCGCCGGGGGTGCCCTGGCCACGCTAGATCGGAGATCGATTGCTGCTATTCTTTACGGGAGGTGACCCCCTTGCTGAGAATCCGTCTTTCCCGCGTTGGCAAGAAGAAAAGACCAGCCTACCGCATCGTCGTGGCCGACTCGCGCGCCCCTCGTGATGGTGCCCATATCGAGATCATTGGTCACTATGACCCCTTGACAGATCCCCCAGGCGTGACTATCAACGAGGAGAGAGCGACGCACTGGCTAGAGCACGGCGCCCAGCCATCGGAAGCGGTCGCTAAGCTTCTGGCAAGGCAGAGCGCCGGCGGGCAAGGCGAACAGGAAGCCATTCCCGCTGCGGCCGAGAGCGAAGGTGAACAGGAACCTAGCGCACCTGTGACTGAGGGTCAAGCTGACGAGGAATCTACTGCGGCTGAGGCCGAGAGCGGAGACAAATCATGAAGGACCTCATCGAGTACATGGCCCGGGCCATCGTCGACTATCCGGATGAGGTGGTGGTGACGGAGGAGGAGGAGAGAGACTTCATCGTCTATCGCCTGCGGGTGGCCGAGTCGGACATGGGCAAGGTGATAGGCAAGCAGGGACGCATCGCCAACGCCATGCGCGCCCTGC
>CAZXAF010000055.1:0-9212 GCA_964638905.1 uncultured Dehalococcoidia bacterium | reverse complement strand
GACGAACAAGGTCTACGTCGCCAACAGCGGCAGCGGCCAGGTGATGGTGATAGACGGCGGAACCAATGAGATCGTCGCCATCCTGTCGGCAGGTGAGGAACCCTGGGACCTGGCGATCGATTCCAGTACAGGCCGCCTCTTCGTTGGCAACCGTGGCGACGACACCGTCTCGGTCATCGATGGCCTCCACTATTCTGCCATCGGCACCCTCTCTGTGGGCACGACGCCGACAGGGGTGGCGGTGAACCCCGAGACGGGCCGCGTCTACGTGATCAGTAGCGAAAGCGGCAATCTTCAGGTTATGGACGGGGAGTCCGACGTGCCGATTGCTACCGTGCCCTTGGCCGCCGGCTTGCCTGTCGAGGCCTGGGACGTTGCGGTCGATAGCGGCTCCGATCGGGTCTACGTCGCCACCTCTGCCGTGGGCGCGAGCGACTCCGATGGCGGAACTGTTGTGGTGATCGACGGCAGCAGCAACTCGATTGTTGACTCCATTGCCGTTCCTGCGCCGGTCGAAGCCCTGGCGGTCGATTCCGCGAGCGGCCGCGTGTACGCGGGCAGCAACTCTGACGATCGCCTGTGGGCGATCGATGGCCGCGCCGGCGTAGTAGCCGCTGTGGTCCGCCTGGAGGCAGGCCTGTCGGCGATTGACTTCGACTCGGCGAGCGGCCGTGTCCACGTACTCCACAATACCGCTGCCCCCAGCGTCTCTGTCGTCTCCTGGCTGCCCGGCATCACCCTCGTCCCGGGCTGGACGTACGCCTGCTACTTCGGCGGTGAGAAGCTTCTGAGCGATGCCCTGGCAGACGTCGGCGATAGCGTCCTGGCTGTGTACCGGCTACGGCCGGAAGGGGGCTACGACCGCTGGTTCCCCGACCGGCCGGGCTCGAGCACTATTCTGGAAGTCCGGGCCGGTGAGACGCTGTTCATCCTGGCCGACGACTACGCATCCTGGGAGCAGGAGCCATCGCAGTCCGGCAGCGATTTCGCTCTGGCGCCGGGGTGGAACAGCATATGCTACCCGGGGGAGGGCCAGGAGGCCGCTGTTGCTGTAGAAGAGATGAGCGACCAGGTCGCGGTCGCCTATGGCCTGGCCGCCGATGGCGTCTGGCGGCGGTTTGTCCCCGGCAGGCCTGAGCTTTCGACTATGAGCTACGTGCGGGGCTTTTCGCCGCTGATGGTCATGATTTCCATCCCGCAGCCGCCGGTCAGGAAAGAGCCGTCGGCGGAGTTCCTGGCCCTGCAGGCGGTTCTGGAGGATAGGGTCCGCAGCTACTACGGCGACGTGGCCATTTGCGTGATGGACCTCCAGACGGACGAGGAGATCTGCGTCAACGGCGACGTGCCGCACAGGGCGGGCTGCACCATCAACATGTTCGCCTTGTTCGTGGCGGTGGAGGAGTTTCAGGCCGGCAGGGCGAAGCCCGAGGACTGGGCCTACTGGATAAAGATCGGCATCGGCCACAGCTCGCCGCCGCAGGTGGCCGTCTTCGTCGAGGGCATCAAGGGATCGCTGGAGGAGGGAGCGAAGAGGGCCAGACAACTGATGAAGAGCTGGGGGATGAAGGACTCCGTCTTCGATCATGTGTCGGGCTATCCGGGGCCAGGCGCGCCCTCGAACATCCTGACCGCCAGGGAAACCGACATGGTGCTGGTCAAGCTCTATCGAGGGGAGCTGTTCTCGCCGGAGTGGACGGCCTACACCATCGATCGGCTCCTGGACATCAAGCCGGGCCTGAACTATGTGCTGCCCCTTTTCATTCCGGCATGGGTGAGTGTCGCCCACAAGATCGGCTACTTCCAGGACTGGGACGGCTGGGTGTACAACGACGCCGGCATCGTGATGATGCAGCGAGGCGACCAGCAGGTTGCCTACGTGATCTCCTACCTGTCGCAGGCGATGCCTTCCGAGTACGAGGGCTACATCGCCGGGGCGGAGCTGTCGAAGATCGTCTACGATTGGTTTGCCCTGCGGTACTGACGCCGGAGCGGTAGCGCTGCTGCCTAGAAGCGGCAACCCACGCCGCTAGGCGGGCACGGTGCTCGCCAGGTACTGCATCGTGGCGTCGGGGTAGACGGCCACCTTCGCTCCGTCGGGATGGCCGGCCCGCAGCTCCTCCATCACCTCACTCCAGTCCTGCGCCCAGGTGACGGATGCGGCGTCGGCGAACCAGTCCACGCAGATCAGGTCCTTCAGGGGGTTCAGCACGATGACCTTGAATGCGGTGGGTATCGTCCGCTGGACGTATTGCCGGCCGCCGTAGGCCTTCCCGAAGCTGCGGAGCAGGTAGTGGGTGATCTGGCCCTCCGGCGCGTTGATGATCAGGACTATCGTCCCTCCCGGCAGCTTGATCGAGCGTATGGCGGCGAACATGGAGATGCCTGCCTCGTTGGCCTTGGCAAAGGCGTTGCTCACCGCTATGTCCGCGCCGGAGATCCCTTCGGTTGCGTAGACCTCCTTGGCCAGCTTGACCCCCTCCGGGTGCTCCAGCAGCGGGTCTCCCAGGAAGAGGGCGGAGACCTCCCCTCGCAGGTTGAACAGGGTATCGATAGTCATGTCGAGGCCGGCCATCCTGGCGGCCTCCTCGGTGTCGAAGCGCATCACGTTCTCGTCGTAGTTGCCCATGCCAGTGGTCTGAGGAGCGCTGGCCATGACCTCCCTATGGAAATGGTCGATGCTATCCATGTGGGCCACGCCCGGAAGGATGATCTTGCTTCCACCTCCGAAGCCGACGTGGGGGTGGGGCGCAATGCAGCCGATGCCGATCTTGAGGTCGCAGCTCATGACCTCCCGGTTGACTGCCAGGGGCGTGCCGCGGCTGGTCTTGCCCAGCGGCTCGCAGTTCTCGTAGGGGTTGTGGTTGTAGACGGGGTAGCGCCCCAGGATCTCCTGTCCGACCTTCTTGCGCAGGGCGTGGTTGTCGTGAGCCCCATGGGCGCCCAGGGCCATGACAAACCGGATGTGGTCGTCAGAGATGCCTCCCTCGTTCAGTTCCTTCAGGACGAAAGGGGCGATCTCGCTGATGGGGGTGGGACGGCTGATGTCATCGGAGATGATGACCGCTTCCTTCTTGCCCTGGGCCAGCTCCCTGATCCGCTTCGTCCCGATGGGATTGGCGAAGGCCTGCTCCATCTCCTGCGGGCTCAGCTTTGGCCGGTCGTGACCCTTTGGGGGCAAGAAGCGAACGTCCCAGGAGTCGGGGAAGTCCAGCTCCAGCTCGGTATTGCCGTACCAGAGAAGCTGCGGCACCTTAAGCTTCATGGCTTCCTCCTGGCGGCGAGAGGCTCCCTACCATGGTCTCCATTCAACATTGTACACCGGCTGTCGCCTGCCGGGGAAACGCACGTGCCGGAGGGGCTGGTTCGCTGTCGGTGGCTTGATTCTCGACCCCCGCCTGAAGGCGAGGGCATCGGATTCCCCTCCCCATGCCCCAGCCTTCAGGCGGGGGTTGTGTGAGAATCCAAGAGCCCAGAACGGACCAATCATGAACCATTTGCTCAACAGGCCGGCTCCAGTGGCGTCGCAGAGCCGAGTTGACAGCCGTCGGCCGGAGTGCTAAGGAATGAAGAGCTATCGATAGCTCATCGGAGGCGGGAAGACATGCGAGAGAACGCGGTGAAGCGGCTGTGGCAGCAGGATCGGCCGGCGCTCGGCGGCTGGCTCTGCATCCCCAGCGCCTTTTCGGCGGAGGTGATGGCTCACCAGAACCTCGACTGGCTGTGCGTCGATATGCAGCACGGCCTCATCGGCTACGATACGGCGTTGGCTATGCTCCAGGCCATCTCCACCACGGGGACAACCCCTTTCGTTCGCGTGCCCTGGAACGACTCGGCGATCATCATGAAGATGCTGGACGCGGGGGCCTACGGAGTGATAGTGCCGATGGTGAACAGTCGGGCGGAGGCGGAGGCCGCCGCGGCCGCCTGCCGCTATCCGCCTCAGGGCATTCGCAGCTTCGGGCCCATTCGCGCCGTGTACTACGCCGGCCTGGATTACTTCGCCTATGCCAACCAGGAGGTGGTCTGCATACCCCAGATTGAGACGAAGGCCGCCCTGGAGAACCTCGACGAGATCCTCAGCGTGGAGGGGGTTGACGCGGTCTACATCGGGCCGATGGACCTGAGCATCTCTCTCGGCCTGCCGCCGCAGATGGACAGCGAGCTGCCCGCCTACGCCGAAGCGCGCCAGCGAATCCTGGAGGCCTGCCGCCGCCACAAGGTTGTGGCCGGCGTGAACTCCAGCGCGGCGACCGCTCCTAAGCGCATCGCTGAGGGATTTCGCATGGTGCTGGCCTCCTCCGACTCCGGCGCCATCGCCCGAGCGGTAGCAGAGGACGTACGGGCGGTTCGCGGAGCCGAAACGGGTACGCCCGGCGGCCCGACGTATCAGTAGGGCGGCATCCGCCGTTAGCCGAAGGAGGGAGCCTGGTGTCTGATCTGCAGCGATTCTCGGCTACCAGCCTGAGCGACTTCGTTGACCAATCCCTGCAGCGGATGAACGTGCCGGCTGATGACGCGCGCATTGCGGCCAAGATCCTGGTGGAAGCCGACCTGATGGGCATCGAGTCCCATGGCGTCGCCCACCTGATGGTTCATCCCAGCTACGCGCTGGGGCTCAAGCAGTCCTTGGTCAACCCCCGCCCCAACATTCGCGTCGTGCATGAGACCCCTTCGACGGCTTTGGTGGATGGTGACGGCGGCATGGGGACCGTCGTCGGCTATCGGGCGATGGAGATCGCCATCCAGAAGGCGAAGGAGTGCGGCACAGGCATGGTGGCCGTCACCGGCAGCCGCCACTACGGCATTGCCGGCTACTATGCGCTGATGGCCGTTCCTCACGACATGATCGGCCTGTCCTTCACCAACAGCCCTCCCTTAGTGGCGCCCACCTTCGGGCGAGGGCGCATGCTCGGCACCAACCCCATCGCCGTCGCCGCGCCTGTCGCCCGTGGGTATCCCTTCCTGCTGGACATGGCCACCAGCGCCGTCGCCCACGGAAAGTTCGAGGTAGCCAGGAGGGAAGAGAAGCCCATTCCCCCAACCTGGGGGGCAGATGAGGAGGGCAATCCATCCACGGACATCACCAAGATCATGACCAAGGGCTGGCTGTTGCCTCTGGGCTCAACACCTGAGGCCTCCTCCTATAAGGGCTACGACCTGGCCGTGGTGGTGGACATTCTCTCCGGCGTTCTGTCCGGGGTGGGCTACAGCCTCCACGTCGAGTACATCAAGCACGAGGTCGGGCACTTCTTCGGTGCCCTGCGGGTCGACGGCTTCCGCCCGGTCGATGAGTTCAAGGCGATGATGTCGGAGATGCTGGACGAGCTCCGCAGTGCGCCTACCGTGGCGGGTGCCGAACGGGTGCTGGTCGCCGGCCAGCGGGAGTTTGAGGCCAGAGAGGAGCGGCTGGCCAAGGGCATCCCGCTCCATTCGCCGGTGGTGACAATGCTACAGCGTCTAGCGGACGAGGTCGGCCTGGCAATGCCGGAGCCCCTACCCGCAGGGTCCTCCTAGGCCCTTTCCGCCGAAGAAGCTCGGCCGCCAGCGCAGGGCAGAGCGATCGAGATTCGATAGGCGGGCTAATCCGCCTCGGGGTCGGTCTCACAGTCGGTGCACATCACGTTGTCCCAGGCCTCATCGTTGACCATAGCCTCGACCCAGTCACGAAGCAGGACGCCGTCTACCTCGCGGGTGTAGAAGATATCGCTCCCGGTGACGCAGTGGATGTCGCCCGGGGCGATGTAGGAGTGGAAGTTGGCGGCGTTGTCCTGGATCTCTTGGATGCTGGTCAGCATGAGCTCGCCCCAATCGCCCGTGCCGTCCATGGCTCGGTAGAAGAGCGTCTGGATTTGGTCGTGGGCCGTGTCGTACTGCGACCAGCGGTCGTTAGGGTAATGGTTTGCCAGCGCGATGTAGAGGTCGGCCAGCGTGAGCTCGGTCGGGGAAACATCCGGCCCCAAAATCCAGTCCGGAATGTTTTCGGTCGTGCCCCAGTTGGGGAAGCCGCTTTGGGAGAAATCGTCGGTGACCGCGCCAGCGGCCGAATCGCCGAGCTGGTAGAGGGGCACCTCCGGATACAGATCGTGGATGTGGGCCGCGCCCGTGACCGAGCCGTAGCCCCCCGCGCTGCAGCCGGACACGAAAACCTTCTCCGGCTCTTCAAGATTGTTCTCTATCCAGTCTACGACGGCGCTGACGTTCACAAACCCTTTGTGATGGATCACGATCTCCTCACCGTTCTCGTCCGTGTAGGTCTGGGTGTTGTCTCCCCAGTGGAGGTCTCCCGTGCAGTAGGGGATGAAGACGAGGGACCAGCCCTTGAAGGGATTGTCCGGGTTGTCCAGGTCGAAGATGCCTTGCGGACTGTTCCCCGGGTTGTCCAGGTCGGCGATGGCATCTTTGAAGAGGGGGGACCCGAGGCCGCAGCTTGTGGCGTTCCAGCAGGCACCGCCGCCCTGGAAGTAGACCACCAGGCGGTTGACCGTGCCCTGATGGACGAAGAAGGCGTACGGCGTGCCCCGCGAGCAGGTGGTGTCGCCGCCGGGCTCGATCTTCGTCCAGTCGGATGCCGTCGGCGACTCTGCGGGCGCCGTCGGCGATGCCGCCTCGGTAGCGGTAGCCGCGGGTGTGGCGGTCGATCTGCTCTCCTCTTTCTCCTCTCCTCCGCAGGCTATCCCGAACAGGACTAGGCCAAGGACTAGAACCACGGTGAGGAGCCAACGCATCGCCGTACCTCCTTTTGGCCCTCAGGCTCTACTCAGCGGTGAAGCGGCAGTAGGGGAACCGAGAACGGGATCTGCGCCTTGATACAGCATGAGGGGTCTTCTCTCAGCATCAACCTAGTACACTACGAGTTCCGTGGCGAGCTGTCAACGCAAGTGTTGAGGTAGACAGGCCCTCATGCCATCTTGACAATCAGGTGCCTGGTTTGTGATGCTTATGTGTACGCGGAACAGCGGCGAGCGCAACGGAAGCTGTTGCGCTTTTGTTATTCAGTGGAGGATAATTAGCCCAAATATTGGAGCAGGTTCTCATGAATAGTGAGATCCTTTGCGCCTGTTCAGGGAGGTTGGCATGGCGCTGAACGTCACCGTTGTGGGTGTAGGCATGGTAGGGGAGGCGATCGTTTCCATCTTGCGAGAACGCAACTTCCCCATGAAGTGGCCGCCGCGGATCTGTGCGACAAGGGCACGCAGCGAAACCCTTGCCGGCGAAGGCTTTCATGTGGAGGAGACGAGCGACGAGTCCTTCGAGGGCGCGGACGTTATCTTCTTCGCAGGGAAAGAGGGGGGTAAGGGAGCAAGCGTCCAATGGGGTAAGAAGGCGATCGACGGGGGTGCCATCTGTGTGGACAACGGTGGCGACTTCCGTCTCGACCCTGCTGTTCCGTTGGTGGTGCCGGAAGTGAACCTTGACGCGGTGACGCCCGATAAGCGCTTCATCGCCAGTCCCAACTGCTCCACCATCCAGATGGTGTTGGCTCTCCATCCAATACACCAGGCTGCCAAGATCCGCAGGGTGGTCGTATCCACCTATCAGAGCGTCTCTGGATGGGGTATCCAGGCGCAGCAGGAACTTCTGGACCAGATCCCTCATGCGCTCAAGTCTCTGGACGGTATTCCCTTCGAGTCGAAGGTGTTTGCTCGCCCGATAGCGTTCAACCTCTTTCCGCACATCGACAAGTTCTTGGAGACCGGCTACACCAAGGAAGAGATGAAGATGGTGTGGGAGACTCATAAGATCATGGGTGATGACACCATCAACATAAGTCCTACCACCGTGCGGGTGCCGGTCATGGTGGGGCACGGCGAAAGCATCAACATCGAGACGGAGCGAAAGCTGACCGCCGATGAGGCGCGGGAGATCCTATCGCAGATGCCGGGTGTCGTCGTCGTGGATGAGCTGAACGAGGGCAATCCCCGCGGTGACGCGCTGGAGCGCACCTATCCTGTGCCCCTTGACGTCCGAAAGCCCGAATACAAGGACATGGTGCTGGTGGGGCGAGTCCGAGAGGACCCAACCATCAAGAACGGGCTGAACATCTGGTGTGTAGCGGACAACCTGCGGAAGGGCGCCGCACTGAACGTGATTCAGATCGCTGAGGGGCTCGTCGAGCGGGGAAGGCTCAATCCTTAGGCCAGTCGAAAGGCGAGGCCAGGCATTCGCCTGGCCTCGCCCTTCCTGCTATCCGTGCAGCTGACTGATTAGAGCAGCGAAGGATTTTCCCACTTCGGGG
Source organism: uncultured Dehalococcoidia bacterium (assembly GCA_964638905.1). Lineage (GTDB taxonomy): Bacteria > Chloroflexota > Dehalococcoidia > SM23-28-2 > SM23-28-2 > SM23-28-2. Next base: position 976 of record CAZXAF010000055.1, on the reverse strand, counting down.
TTCTGGGCTGTCTAGACTGACGATTTTGTCATCGCCAGAGCCCTACGAAGGGTTATTTCTTTACGCGGTGGGAGAGCGACTCTGAACGATCTGGCATCGTCGCTGGTGGCTGTGCTGCATGGGCGCAGCCGACGGGAAGCGCGCCGGCGCATGGCTGCCCTTCTCATCTTCGTGGTGGCCGTCGTCTTCTCACTGTTCGTCTGGGGCGTGCAGCCCTTCCAGAGCTGGGAGTGGAGCCTCTCGGACCGCCTCTTCCGCGAACAGGACGCCTCTCCCAACATTGTGGTGGCGGGCATCGATGAGGATACGCTGGCCACCTATGGGCGCCTCGGCGATTGGCCGCGCTCTCTTCATGCCGCTGCTCTGGAGAACCTGCAGGAGGCTGGCGCCAAGGGCGTGGCCATGGATATTCTCTTCGTCGAGGAGTCCGAGGAGGACGAGGAGCTGGCCGATGCCTTCTCCCGCCTGCCTGTCGTACTGGCGACAGCGCCCCTGAATCGCCTGGAGTCGGACGAGAAGGTGCCGGTCTTCGAGACCGTTTTGGCGCCGCCGGCGTCTCTGCAGGCGGGCGGTGCTTACCTGGCCCACGCTCACTTCCCAGAGGACGGCGATGGCGTGGCCCGACGGGTGCTTGTGGCCATCCAGGACGCCGACGGCCGGGAGTATCCGGCCTTGTCCCTGGCCGCTCTCTATCTGTTCTTTCTTCAGGAGCCGCCCGAGCATCTGGCTCTGGACGGGGGGAGCCTGCAGGCGCTGGGTCGAGATGTGCCTCTGGGCGAGGTCGCCAGCATGCGCATCAACTTCGTCGGCGGCGCCGACCGATTCTCCTTCCTCTCCTATGGGGATATCATCAGCGGCGAGTTCGAGCCGGCGGCCGTCCGCAACAAGGTCGTGCTGGTGGGCGAGACGGCCAGCGGCACTGGCGACCGCCATCAGACTCCTGTGGGCGGCGCGCCGTTGCAGGGTCTCTACCTGC
>CAZXAF010000054.1:0-9257 GCA_964638905.1 uncultured Dehalococcoidia bacterium | reverse complement strand
GGCGTGGAATCGGCGGGAATGGTCTGCTCCGAGAAGGAGCTGGGCCTGTCCGACTACCACGAGGGCATCCTGGTGCTGCCAGACGAAGCGCCAGCGGGCATGCCCTTGAGTCAATACATGGGCGATACCATCCTTGACCTCGATGTCACCCCCAACCGGCCCGACTGCCTATCTGTGCTGGGGATCGCTCGTGAGGTGGCCGCCCTCACCGGCGGCACTGTTCGAGAGCCGCCGCTGGACTACAAGGAGACGGGGCGGCCGATCAAGGAACGTGCCAAGGTGGAGATAGCCGACCGCGACCTCTGCTCGCGCTACTGCGCCGCCCTCATCGAGGGAGTGCAGATCGGCCCGTCGCCTCCCTGGATGCAGGAACGCCTGCTGGCGGCCGGTGTACGCCCTATCAGCAACGTGGTGGACATCACCAACTACGTGATGCTGGAAGTAGGCCAGCCCCTGCACGCCTTCGATTTCTCCCTCATCAGCGACCGCAAGATCATCGTGCGGCGGGCCCGCCCCGGCGAGGTGCTGGTTACCCTGGACGGCACCGACAGGCCCCTCAACAACGACATGCTGGTCATCGCCGACACCAAGGAGGCGGTGGCCGTAGCGGGGCTCATGGGAGGAGCCGCCAGCGAGGTAACCGATAACACCACCACCATCCTTCTGGAGTCGGCCAATTTCAACCCGGCCAGTATTCGCCGCACCAGCACCGCTCTCAAGCTGCGCACGGATGCTTCGGCCCGCTTCGAGAAGGGCCTGAGCCCCGAGCTGGCGATGGTAGGCGTCAAGCGTGCCGCGCGGCTCATGCTGGAGCTGGCCGGCGGCCGGGCGGCCGAAGGCATCATCGATGTCTACCCAGGCAAGCAGCGGCAAGCACGCATCACCGTCACTCAGGAGCGCCTGCGCCGCGTCCTCGGCCTTCAGCTTCCCACTTCCCAGGTTCGTCAGAGGCTGATGTCCTTGGGCTTCGCCTGCCGCTGGGTCCCTCCCGATCGCTACGTGGTGCGCGTGCCCTATTGGCGCACCGACGTGCGCATCCCCGACGATGTAGCCGAGGAGTTGGCCCGCATCATCGGCTACGACGAGCTTCCCACCACCGCCCTCAGCGGCGGGATCCCGCCGGCGCAGCCACAGCCATCGCGAGAGCTACGCGAGAGGGTAAAGGATATCCTGGCCACCGCTGGCATGCAGGAGGTCATCACCTACACGCTCACCAACCTGGAGAGCCTCGCCAAGGTGCTACCGCCGGAGGAGCTAAGCCAGCGTCCGCCTCTGCGAGTGGCCAACCCCATGAGCCACCAACAGGAGTACCTGCGCACTACCCTCAGGTCTTCGCTTCTGGAGACCCTGGCCTCCAATCTGCGCCATCGTCAGGGACGGATCGCCCTATTCGAAGGGGCGCGCGTTTACCTGCCTCGCCCCGAGGACCTACCCGAGGAAGTGGAATCGCTGGTCGGCGTCGTGACCGGTGACCGGCCCGACCGCTGGGGCCAGCCCAAGGGCGGGCCGATCGATCTGTACGATGCCAAAACCTACCTGGACTTCCTCTTCGACCGCCTGGGGCTGGCTGCCACCTACCACGACGGCGAGGACTTCGCCCTCGTGCCCGGCCGAACCGCCGAGGTGCGGCTGAACGGCCAGAGCGTGGGCCTGGTGGGGCAGGTACACCCGGGGGTGGCCGCCGCCTTCGATATCGAGCAGGACGTCTATCTGTTCGAGATGAACCTAGAGGCCCTCGTGCCCCACGTCGGCAGGACGCGCGTCCACCAGCCGCTCTCCCGCTTTCCGGCGGTGGAGGAGGACATCGCCATCGTCGTGGACGAAGGGGTAACCGCGGCCGAGGTGCAGGCCATAATCGAATCCTTCGCCTTGGTGCAGCGAGCCGTCCTGTTCGACATCTACACGGGGTCGCCGGTGCCGGCGGGCAAGAAGTCGCTGGCCTATTCCATCGCCTACCAGTCGCCCGAGCATACCCTGGGCGACGCCGAGGTCAACAGGGAGCGACGCCGCATCCTGGAGCGCCTAAAGGGTCAGGTAGGGGCTGTCCTCAGGAGCTAGAGCTCTCAGGCCGCCAGAACTTGTAGCCAGCTTGGCGCAGCAGGGGAATCAGGTGCTCCAATGCTTCGGCGGTATGCTTTCCCTGCAGATGGAGGACGATCACTGACCCTGGTTTCACCTGGCGAATCACCGTCTCCACGATCTCCTGGGCGGTGCCCCCCTTCCAGTCCTCAGGGTCCACATTCCAGCCGTAGATGCGATAGCCCATATCAGCGGCCACCGACTGCACCAGGGCATTGCTTGCCCCGTACGGGAGCCGAAGGAGGCCCTCACCAGCACCGCCCTCGATCTCCGAGCGGATCTCCTCCTCCGAAAGCTTGGTCAGGTTGGCGTGGCTGTAGGTGTGGTTGCCCACAATGTGCCCTTCCGCCTTCATCCTGTCGATGAGCTCTGTGTTTTGCTCCGCCCACTTGCCCACGGGGAAGAAGATGGCCTTCACCAGGTTCTCGTCCAGGATGTCCAGGATGGCCTCCACCTGGTCCTTGCTGCCCTGGTCATCAAAGGTGAGAACAATGCTCCCGTCACCGCTGCTGGTGATCACCGGTGGCGGCGGCTCCTCGGTGCGAAACTGGAGTGAGAAGTGCGGCGCCAGGGGATCGCCAGCTTGGGAGAGACCCCAGAGGCTGATTCGATAGATAGTGCTGTACAGGAGAGCCCATGGCTTCCAGACCAGCGTCTTGTCGTCCGGCCAGTGGAACTCGCCTGAGGCCTGCGGTTCCACCCTGAAGGATTCCTCCACCGCCGCCTGATCCATCGGCCGGTCGAAGGCCACCTTGACCTCATCGAAGACGCGCTGGATTCCGTCCTGCGCGGGCTCAGCGCTCACAACCTTCGGCGGATCCACAGTGGTGAACGTAAACGAGTAGCGCTCCTGGCTGGGATGATCGGCCGAATCGCGGATGCCAGGCGAGAGGATCACCTGATAGGTAGATCCTGCCTGCAATCGCTCGTGCTTCAGGATGAGCTTTTGCCCCTGCCACTGGGGCCAGAACATGACCTCTGGCTCGATGGCCACCAGGTAACGGGGGTTGTTTTCGGCCAGGGGACGGTCGAATTCGATCTCGATAGGGGTTGTGGTCGACACCCCTGTCTGGCCCGGCGAGGGCGAGAAGCGCACGGCCCTGGGAACAGGGATAGTGTGGAAGCTGAACTGCTTGCCGATGATAGATAGGGTGTAGTCCGTCCCCGCCTGGAAGACCTTATGCTTTTGGGGATTGAAGACGACGATGGTCTTTGCCCAGGGCGCCCAATCGTCCCAGGAGCTGAGACCGTCCCTGTTCACAGTTAGGCACTGCGAGCAATCGGCCGGCTGCGGCTCGATTCTGAAGGTCTTCTCCACCTCCTGGAAGGACATCGGCTTGTCGATCACCAGCCGTATGGAGGAGTCCAGCCAAACGCCCTCCCCCAGGCCATTGAGCTCGTAGTAGGGCCCGGTCAGGTCCGCCGCGCCGGTGCGATAGCTGTCCGAGAGCAGCAACAGCAGCAGTACTGTCAATCCGATGAGAAGATGGAAAAGAAGAGTTAGCAGCCCACGCCGGTAGGCCACCCTGTTGTCGCTCTCAGCGGTGGCATGACTGTAGACGACGCTCACCCGCGAGTCCCCCTCGACCTTCTTGAAATATCCCGCCTGGGAGCGCGACGGCCCTTCCCCAAAAAAAGAGCCCGAAGATAGATCTTCAGGCCCCGGCGAGACTAGAGCACGAAACCCTACTGGTTTGCCAGTGCCGCCTTCGCTGTTTCCACCAAACGGGCGAAAGCGTTGTCATCACGAATGGCCAAGTCGGCCAACACCTTGCGGTCGATATCGACCCCTGCCTTGTGAAGGCCATCAACGAAGCGATTATAGGTGAAGCCATGGAGGCGGACAGCGGCGTTGATGCGGGCTATCCATAGGCGGCGAAATTGGCCTTTACGGTCCCTGCGATGCACATACGCATAATAGAGTCCGTGCATGAGGGATTCGCGGGCCTGTTTGAACAGGCGATGGCGAGCGCCTCGATGACCTCGCGTCTGAGCGATGACCTTCTTGTGCCTTCTTCTGCTGGTGACCCCTCGCTTAATCCTGCTCAAGTCCTGTCTCCCTCAGGCAACTGACCAACCGCTAGCCACTCCCATACGGAAGAAGGCGACGTAGGCGCTGGCGAAAGCTCCGATGTACCGGTTGCATAGTGTGGAACTCGGCCTTCACCGCCTGGCGCTTCTTACGGCGAGCGTTGTTGATGTGAGACTTGCGCCGCAGGATTTTACCCCGCCCACTGACGCTAAAGCGCCGCTTGGCGCCGGAATGAGTTTTCAGTTTAAGTTTGGCCAACTTCTTTCTCCCCGGTCTCTTTGGCGACCTTGGCCACCTTCTTATTAGTCGGCGCGAGGATGGCTGTGAGGAATCGGCCCTGCATGTTGGCCCCCCTATCGACTGCCGCCAACTCCTTCAGTTGCCCACAGAAGCGCTGCAGCAGAGCCTGTCCCGTCTCCGGATGCGCCATCTCTCGACCGCGGAACCTCACGGTCACCTTCACCTTGTCGCCTTCTCGAAGCAACCTTTCCGCCAGTTGAACCTTCCTCTCCAGATCGTGCTCACTAATGTGAGGCCGCATCCGCACCTCGCGCAGGAGCAAGCCCTTCTGGTGCTTCTGGGCATCCCGTTCCTTCTTAGACTGCTGGTATTTCCACTTACCGTAGTCGAGAAGGCGGCAGACTGGAGGACTGCTGTGGGGGTCAACCTCTACCAGATCGACCCCACGTTCCCTGGCAACGGTCAACGCTTGGGCAACAGGTAGGAGACCCAGGTTCTCGCCTGCGTCTCCTATTACCCGAACTTCTCTAGCCTTGATCCCTTCGTTGACCCGAAATAGCCGGTGTATGACCCCTTACCCTCGCGGAAAGAATACCCCATCCGTCGACGGTGTAGCTAAGTGTAGCATATTTTCCAACAGCCTTCAATCTTGAGTCAATAGCAGGAGAGCCTGGCCCCCCTCGACCCTCTCTCCCAACGATACGTAGACCTCCTCCACCCGACCCGACCGTTGAGCCTTCAGGTCGTTGTTCATCTTCATGGCCTCGAGCACCAGAAGAATATCACCAGCCTTGACCGTGTCGCCTGCCGAGACGCTGATCTGCCGCACGATGCCCATCATAGGGGACAGGACCAGCCAGTCAGCCGGCTGCGGCTCTGCCTCCAGGGCTGCAGCCGGGAGCGGGGTCACGCGTCTCCCGCGGCCCTCCAATAGCACTGAGTAAGCGCGGGAACCGATCACGATGTCGAACCCGCCGCCGCGCTGTTCAGCAAAGAACTCATAAGGATGATCGTCGACGATGAGAGAGTAGAGACCTGTATGGCCGATCTGCTTCAGGCTAATAGTATGCCACCGGTCGTCGACGCGCACCCGCACACCCTCGGTCCCCTCCTCCACCTCCACCTCCCGCAGGGCGTCGCCCAGGCGCATCAAGTATTTCTCCGCCATATCATCCTTCGCCTGCCCCAGTCGCGCTCGCGCAGGTTGCTGCGCCTGTTTTCAGCTCGCCAGAGCTCGCCGGGACCGCCGCCCGCCGTTGAAGAACCAAGAACCTCTTCCCTGCTACTGTGAGTCAACAAGGAAGCAGCTACCAGAGCGATCTCCTCGTGCTCCAGTTCGTCCTGCTCATCGAGACGGAAATGCTTATCTACGAAAGCCGTGTCCAGGGTGCCGGCGACAAAGTGGGGATTATCCATCACTTGAAGGTGGAAGGGTATGTTGGTGCTCACCCCCACGACCTTGAACTCTCGGAGGGCGCGGCGCATCCGCCGGATCGCCTCAGGACGGTCACGACCTCGACTGCTGAGCTTGGCGATCAGAGGGTCGTAGTAATGGGGGATGTAGGCGCCGTCGTACAGGGCAGAGTCCACCCGCACGCCGGGGCCGCCCGGCTCGCTCACAAAGCTCACTGTACCCACGGACGGCAGGAAATCATTGAAGGGATCCTCAGCGGAGATGCGGCACTCGATGGCCCAACCGCGCACCCTGATGTCCTCTTGCCGATAAGGTAAGGGTTCGCCGGATGCTACCAGCAGTTGGTCGGCTACCAGGTCCACCCCTGCCACTAGCTCCGTCACCGGATGCTCCACCTGAAGGCGCGTGTTCACCTCCAGGAAACTAGGATTGCCATCCTCGTCCAGCAAGAACTCGATCGTGCCCACATTGATATAGTCAGCAGCCTTGGCAGCCCTCACGGCCATCTCCATGAGCCGCTCACGCAGAGCATCATCGACGCCCGTGGAGGGCGACTCCTCGATCATCTTCTGATAGCGGCGCTGAATGGAGCACTCCCTCTCGCCCAAGGCGACGACGTTCCCACGGGAGTCAGCGATGATCTGCACCTCAACGTGGCGCACCTGTTCCAGGAACTTCTCTAGATAGATCGCGCCGTTGCCGAAAGCCGAACCCGCCTCACGGCTGGCGATCTCCAGAGCGATGGGCAGTTCATCGGCATGATAGACGGCTCGGATGCCTTTGCCACCGCCTCCCGCCGCTGCCTTCACCAGAATCGGGTAGCCGATGCGGGTGGCGGCCAAAGTGGCCATATCGGTAGTCGATAGCTCTCTGCTGCCGGGCACCACCGGTAGGCCCGCTTTGGCCATCAAACGGCGGGCTTTGATCTTGTCCCCCAGCAGGCGGATGGCCTCCGGCGTGGGCCCCACAAAGGTGATGCCGTTATCGCGACAGGCCTGGGCGAAGCCGGCGTTCTCGGCCAGAAAGCCGTAGCCGGGATGGATGGCGTCTACGTGGGCCTTCTTGGCCACCTCAATGATCTTGGGAATGTTGAGGTAGCTTTCGGTCGCCGGCCCAGGGCCTATGAGGTAGGCCTCATCGGCGTAGCGGACATGCAGGGACTCGCGGTCGACCTCCGAGTACACGGCCACGCCGTCGATGCCCAGGTCACGGCAGGAACGCAGTATCCTGAGCGCTATCTCGCCCCTGTTGGCTACCAGCAGCTTTCTGAACACCGCCCGGGATTTCCTCTAGAAGATATCTATGGTCGCTAGAGCGAAAAGCTATATGGGTTCCATTTCCCTTTTAGCATAAGAGGCCCACCCACGCAAGAGCAGGGAGGACGAACCTAAACGGGAAGGGGTCGCGCCAGCGCTGGCTTGCCTGCTACCTCAGGGCGATGGGCGCCGTTGGCGCACCTCATCCATCGCCCGCGTGAGGAAGCTGGCGAGCGACATCGCTCCCAGGTCCTCGCCGCTCCGCAGACGCACAGCGACCGCTTGGGCCTCCACCTCCTTGTCCCCCATCACCAGCATGTAGGGCACCTTCTGGAGTTGAGCATCGCGGATCTTGGCCTGCATGCGCTCGGCCCGCTCGTCCACCTCCACCCGCAGACCCGCCGCCTCCAGCTCGGAGGCCACCCAGCGGGCGTGCTCCAGATGGCGATCGGCAATGGGGATGAGCACCACCTGAACCGGCGCCAGCCACAAGGGGAAGGCGCCAGCATAGTGCTCTATCAGCACCCCCAGAAAGCGCTCCAGCGAGCCCAGAAGGGCCCGGTGCACCATATAGGGCCGATGCTCGCGGCCGTCCTGGCCAATGAACGCCAGGTCAAAACGCTCGGGCAGATTGAAGTCGAACTGGACGGTGGTGAGCTGCCAGGTGCGGCCGATCGGGTCGCGCACGTGGATGTCTATCTTCGGGCCGTAGAAGACCCCTCCGCCCTCGTCCAGCTCATGGCTCAGGCCACTGGCCTCGACGGCATGCTGCAAGGCCTCAGTGGCCCTGTCCCACTCCTCGATGCTGCCCACGTACTTGTCCGGCCGGGTGGACAGGCAGATAACATACTCATCGAAGCCGAACAGGCGCAGGTAGTGGATGCCGAAATCCACCGCCCGGATGATCTCCTCCTCTAACTGATCGGGCCGACAGAAGATGTGGGCATCGTCCTGGGTGAAGCCCCGCAGCCGCAGCAGGCCATGCAAGACCCCGCTGCGCTCGTATCGGTAGACGGTGCCCAGTTCGGCCAGGCGCATGGGCAGGTCGCGATAGCTGCGAACCGCCGACTTGTATATCTCGATGTGGAAGGGACAGTTCATGGGCTTGACGAAGTACTCCTGGCCGTCCACGTCCATGGGGGCGTACATGTTCTCCCGATAGAAGTCGAGATGGCCGCTGACGTCCCACAGGGACGCCTTGCCCACGTGAGGCGTGTAGACGATCTCGTAGCCGGCCTTGTAGTGCTCTTCCCGCCAGAGGTCCTCGATGATGGTGCGGATGCGCCCTCCCTTGGGATGCCAGTAGACCAGGCCCGGCCCGAACTCCTCGTGGAAGCTGAACAGGTCCAGCTCGCGGCCCAGGCGACGATGATCGCGCCGCTGCGCCTCCTCCAGACGGCGCAGGTGCTCGGCCAGCTCCTCCTCCGTCTCGAACAGGGCGCCATAGATGCGCTGGAGCATAGGGCGCCGCTCGTCGCCCCGCCAGTAGGCCCCGGCGACGCTTGTGAGCTTGAAGGCACGCACCTGCCCCGTGCTGTCCACGTGCGGCCCGGCGCACAGGTCCAGGAAGTCCCCGTGCCGATAGGTGCACACCTTCTCGTCGGCGATATCCTCGATAAGCTCCAGCTTGTAGGGCTGAGCGGCGAACAGGCGGCGGGCCTCCTCCTTGCTCACCTCCTCCCGGACGAAGGGCTGATCGCCGGATACGCTCTGCCGCATGCGCTCCTCGATGACGTTCAGGTCGTCGAGGGTGAGGCTGCGAGGCAGATCGAAGTCGTAGTAGAAGCCGGTGTCGATGGGCGGACCGATGCCCAGCTTGGCATCCGGAAACAGACTGAGCACCGCCTCGGCCATGATGTGCGAGGCCGAGTGGCGCAAGCGCTCCAGGCGCTCCTCTTTTGGCAGTTTTTGCATGTCCACCGACACGTGGACCACCTCCAATCGGCCAGGGGCGGCTCCCCGACTGTCAGCAGCCAGGACGCCTCCGGCCAAAACCAAAATGCCTCCCGTCCACGTGGGACGAGAGGCATAGCCTGCGTGGTTCCACCCACCTTCTCCCCCGACGCGTCGGGGGCCTCATTGGGCCGCTAACGGGTGCCTCCGGGGCTGACTACTGACGTCCACGCGCGTTCGCCAGCCGGCTCCTAGGGGGTTTTCGCGACGGTAGAAGGCGGGCACCTTTCAGCCTGGGGTTGCCCTCTCTGACGCCGTGCCGCCGCTACTCGTCCTAGTCTCC
>CAZXAF010000053.1:0-9272 GCA_964638905.1 uncultured Dehalococcoidia bacterium | reverse complement strand
CTGGCGGAGGTCTGCCGCGAAGTAGGCGTGGAGACCTACCACATCGAGACGGCAGCCGAACTGGAAGGGCAGTGGCTGGCTGGGCGAAAGCGAGTGGGCATAGCAGCGGGCGCTTCCACCCCCGACTGGGCGGTGGAGGAAGTGGTCTGCCGTATACGGGAGATGGCTGCAAAGTGATGGCCTTCGCTCGGGAGAATTTGCCTTACCGGGTTACCTTGATTCCTTGTTTTGTCGTTATACCCTATGATTCATTCCCTGTGGACCCGATTCGGGAGAGGCTGACGCCGTGTGCGGCATCATAGGCTACGTGGGCAACAGGCCGGCGGTTCCCATCCTTCTTGAGGGGCTGCAGCGGCTGGAGTACCGGGGATACGATAGCGCTGGCCTGGCCGTGCTCGCCGAGAACGGCGAGCTGTGTATCGAGAAGAGCGTGGGCAAGCTGGCCACTTTGGTCTCCAGCCTGCGCGGCCGCTGGCCCAACAGCTTCCTAGGCATCGGCCACACCCGCTGGGCCACCCACGGCCGTCCCAGCGACATCAACGCCCACCCTCACCGCGACTGTCAGAGTCGGGTGGTGGTCATCCACAATGGCATCGTGGAGAACTACCTGGCCCTCAAGGAGAAGCTGGTCGGCCAGGGTCACATCTTCCTGTCGGAGACAGACACCGAGGTCATTCCCCATCTCATCGAGAACCACCTCCGGGACGGAAGCAGCCTGGAGATGGCTGTCGGCCGTGCCATCAGTGAGATGGAGGGAGCCCACGCCTTGGTGGTCTTCAGCTTGAGCGAGCCCGACAAGCTGGTGGCCGCTCGCGTGGGCAACGCTGGCGGCGTAGTGGTGGGCTACGGCCAAGGGGAGATGTTCCTGGCCAGCGACCTGCCTGCCCTCCTGCCCCACACGCGCCGGGTGGCCTTCTTGGCCGATGGCGAGATCGCTGCCGTGACAGCAGACAGCGTGTCATACCTGTCGGCCGACGGTTCCATTCTGGATAAGGAGCCTCAGATCTTGACCTATGATCCCGTTTCGGCGGCCAGAGGCAACTACAAGCACTTCATGCTCAAGGAGATCGCCGAGCAGCCGGAGGCCATCCTGGACACCATCCGCGGGCGGGTGCGATTCGAGCCGCCGGCGATAGCCCTGGAGGACCTGGCGATCCCGAAGCGAAGGCTAAAACAGATCCGGCGGGTGGTGCTGGTAGGGATGGGCACCAGCCTGCACGCAGCCATGGTCGGCCGCTACTACATCGAGCAGATAGCGCTTATCCCCGCCGAGGTGGACAATGCCTCGGAATTCCGCTATCGCAAGCCGTTGCTGGGCCCGGACACCCTGGTCATCTCTGTGGGGCAGTCAGGGGAGACAGTGGACACTCTGGCGGCTATGGACGAGGTCCGCCGTCAAGGGGCACTTCAGATCACCGTCTGCAACGTGGTGGGCAGCCAGGCCACTCGCATCGCCGATGGGGTGGTATATACCCGCTGCGGACTGGAGGTGGGTGTCGCTAGCACCAAGACCTTCACCGCTGCCATCGCCGCCCTTTACCTACTGGCCTGCTATCTGGCGCAGGAGAGGGGCGTTGTTGACGATGAAGCGCACCTACACAGTCTCATCGCTCCCTTGGCTCGCATGCCCTCGCTGGTGGGGCGAGTAACCCAGCGCGATGAGGAGTACGAGCGGTTAGCTCACCGCTTCTTCCGCTACAACAACTTCCTCTATCTGGCGCGGGGGATTCAGTTCCCGATAGCTATGGAAGGCGCCCTTAAGCTCAAGGAGGTCAGCTACATCCACGCCGAGGGTTATCCGGCGGGAGAGATGAAACACGGGCCCATTGCCCTCATCGATGAGGAGATGCCGGTGGTGGCTATCGCCACGCGGGGCGAGCTCCGTGACAAGATCATCAGCAACATCGAGCAGGTCAAGGCACGGGAGGGCACAGTCATCGCCATCGCCAGCGAGGGGGATGAAGAGCTGGCCAGGAAGGCCGATCACGTCATTCACCTGCCGCAGGCTTCGCCCTTCCTCATGCCCATCCTGACTGCAATCCCTCTTCAGTTCTTCGCCTATCACATCGCTGTTCGCCGCGGCTGTGATGTGGATCAGCCGCGCAACCTGGCCAAGACCGTCACTGTAGAATAAGCGCTGCAGCGCGACTGCCGCCGAATTTGGGTGACTGGAAGAGTAACAAACGGCTCCCCCGATCGTCTATCGGATACGAAGCTATGGAACATGTCGAATCGTCTGTGGACAGGCTGAGGAGCCATGCTATAATAAGCGGCGGCTCCTCGACTGTGAAGATATGGCTTATAGAGCCGTAAGGAGGAGAACTATAATGACGGTTGGCGAGCGAGCGGTGCTATGGTTCACAGAGGTTGGCCGAGGGGATACGCCCCTGGCGGGCGGAAAGGGAGCCAACCTGGGGGAGATGACCCAGGCCCAGATCCCGGTGCCCCCGGGGTTTATTGTCAGTGCTCAGACTTATAGTCGGTTCATTCAGCAAGCCGGCCTTCGCCCAACCATCCAGAAACTCCTTTCGCCTCTGGACTATGATGACAGCGCTCGTCTCCAGAAGGTCTCCGAGGAAATAAAATCCATCATATGCAGCACCCCCGTGCCTCAGGATATCGCCGCTGAGATCAAGAAGGCCTATCGCCAGTTGGGCGACGGCCCGGTAGCTGTACGCAGCTCGGCCACCGCCGAGGACCTCAGCGAAGCCTCCTTCGCCGGCCAGCAGGCCACCTTCCTGAACGTGGTGGGTGAGGATGAGGTGGTGGATGCCGTGCGCGCCTGTTGGGCCTCCCTGTTCGAGGCTCGGGCCATCTTCTATCGGGCCGACAAGGGGTTCGAGCACATGAAAGTCGCCATCGCTGTACCTGTGCAGCGCATGGTGCAATCAGCTCGCTCAGGAGTCATGTTCACCATGGAGCCGGTCACCGGCGATCGCTCCAAGATCACCATCGAGGCCGTCTTCGGCCTGGGCGAGGCCATAGTCTCGGGCGAGATCACGCCCGACTTGTACGTGCTGGACAAAGAAAGCCTGCGCATCCTGGAAAAGCGAGTGGTGAAGCAGGATCGCCAGCTTGTCAGGAATCCGGAGGCAGGCGGCGGTGATGAAGCCAACATCTGGCAGCCTGTCCCCGACAATCTGCGCGAGCAGCGAAAGCTGAGCGATGATCAGATCATCGCTCTGGCTGCCATCGGCAAGCGAGTGGAGGGGCACTACGGCTTCCCCCAGGACATCGAGTGGGCGGAGGAAAAGAAAGAGCTGTACATCCTCCAGACGCGGCCGGTGACCGCTCTGGCCGTCGCCGAGGCGGAAGAAGAAGGGGCGGCGGATGAGGAGACGGCGCCGGTGCTTGTCAGCGGCTCAGCGGCCAGCCCGGGCGCCGCGGTGGGACCGGTGAGGATCGTCGCCAGTTCCTCCGAGATCAACCGGGTGAAGGAAGGCGACGTCCTTGTGGCGGGGATGACCACTCCCGACTTCGTGCCGGCTATGAAGCGAGCGGCGGCTATCGTCACCGACCGCGGCGGACGCACCGCCCATGCCGCCATCGTCAGCCGTGAGTTGGGCATACCCTGCGTGGTAGGCGCAGGGGAAGCCACCGCCAAACTGCGCGACGACCAGTTGGTGACCGTCGACGGCAGCCTGGGCAAGGTATACGAGGGACGGGCCGAAACGCGGCTGGCTTGGTCTGCCCAGGAGAAGGATCGCCAGGCGGCAATGGCCTACATCGAGACCCGCACCAAGGTTTACGTCAACCTGGCGGAGCCCGATCTGGCGGATGTTGTGGCCGCTCGCAACGTCGATGGAGTGGGGCTCCTGCGGGCCGAGTTCATGATCGCCGAGATCGGCGAGCATCCTCAACTAGCTATCGACGAAGGGCGGAGCGAGGCGTACATCCAGAAGCTGACCGAGAAGCTGCTCAAGTTTGCCAGGGCCTTCCACCCTCGACCGGTGGTCTACCGAACCAACGACTTCAAGTCCAACGAGTACCGCAACCTGCGCGGCGGCGACAAATACGAGGAGTTCGAAGAGAACCCGATGATCGGCTATCGGGGCGCCTCCCGCTATGTTCGCGACACCGAGGTCTTCCGCCTGGAGCTGGAGGCCATCAAGCGGGTGCGAAAGGACTACAAGAACCTGTGGGTGATGATCCCCTTCGTGCGCACTCCCCAGGAGCTGGCCGGCGTGAAGGAGATCATGGTACGCGAGGGGCTGGCGCCCTCCGCGGACTTCAAGCTGTGGATGATGGCCGAGGTCCCCTCCAACGCCCTCATCCTGGACAAGTTCCTCGATGTGGGCATCGACGGTATCTCCATCGGCTCCAACGACCTCACCCAGCTCATCCTGGGGCTCGACCGCGATAGCGCCCGCTTGGCTGCCCTGTTCGACGAGCGTAACGAAGCGGTGACCCTGGCCCTGGAGAACCTGATCAAGACCGCCAGGCGGCGGGGCGTCACCTCCTCCATCTGCGGCCAGGCGCCGTCCGACTACCCGGAGCTGACCGAGAAGCTGGTGGAGTGGGGGATTACCTCTGTCTCCATCAACCCCGACGTCATCGGCAAGACCCGCAAGATCATCGCCGATGCGGAGGCGAAGCTGGCGCCGGTGGGCAAGGCGTAGGTAAGCTCTCAGCCCAGCCGACCGAAGCTCGACTTTTCGAGGGCCTCGCGGATAAGCGCGAGGCCCTTCTGTTTGATTGCTTGGGCAGGGCTGTCCGCCTCGCGGACTCCGCATAGCGGAGAAGCCCTGCAGCTACAATCGGGTGACACAAGAACGCCACGCCCAATGGGCACTTCCCCCGATATACATAAGCTGCCCCTCGGTCTATCATTGCTACTAGGGTATTAGCCCCGATCTGCCAAGGGGGTCGACTATGTGCGTCTGGTGTGAACGCTACGGCGAAGGCCACGAGCGGTGGTATCTCAACCCCGCCAACTACGCCCGTCGCCTGTACAAGGTCCGAAGGGAGGAACCGGAGGGCGTCGGCGCCGAGGGCAACCCGCAGGCGGCCGGCGGCATGGCCTCCATGGGACGCATGTTCCTCGAGGCCCGCGAGCGAGGCGACCACGAGACGGTGGAGCGGATGAGAAAACAGGCCCAGGACATCGCCTGGAGCGTCCACTTTGGCCAGGTGGTCACCCAGGAGGAGATCGAGCAGATCCTGGACATTATCTATCCCATCGGTCTGATGACCTGCGCCTGCCGCCGCTCTATGCGAGGCCTGCCCGACGATGAGAACTTCACCTGCATCGGCATGGGCACCGGCATGTACAAGTGGGAGCGCTGGCCGGATACCTATCGTGGTGGCGTCCACTTCCTGACCCCGGAGGAAGGCAAGCAGGTTCTCGATACCCTTCGGCGCCGTGGTCTGGTGCACACCCTTTTCACCTTCGGCACCCCCTACCTGGGCGGCCTCTGCAACTGCGACTACCCTGACTGCGCTGCCATCCGCACCGCTGTCGACCTAGACGTCAAGGTTCTCTGGAAGGGCCACTACATAGCCGAGGTGGATGCCGACCTCTGCAACGGTTGCGGCCTCTGTGCGCGTCGCTGTCAGTTCAAAGCCCTGACCTTCAGCCCCAGCACTCTCAAGGCCTACATCGATCCCTTCCAGTGCTATGGGTGCGGCCTGTGCCGGGACGTCTGCAAGCCCGATGCCATAAGGCTGGTCGATCGGGCAACATTGCCTGCCCTGGCCGAGGTCTGGTAGGAGGAGTGGCGATATGCTTCCGACGATCGTTGTTGACGACGCCAAGTGTCCGGACCCCCTGGCCTGCCGCAAGTGCCTGCTCATCTGCCCTACCCGCGTGCTCGGCCTGGGCACCGACGTGGGCGCTCAGAAGTATCGGCAGACCGACCCTGAGCATTTCGTCGTCAGGGGCGTGCGCGAGCAGTTCTGCAGTGCGTGCATGAAGTGCGCGGAGGTGTGTCCCAACGGCGCCATCCAGGTGACCATTGAGGGGGGTGTGGCAGTATGACGATGAAATATCGCTACGGCAAGCCCATTCCTGGGAAGCTTCTCACCCTGGAAGAGCCCGGCAAGCCCCTTCTGTTCGATGCCGACAGGGGTCTGGTGGTGGAGGTCACGGCCGCCTGCGACGTCAAGGCCTTCGTGCAGAGCTTGAAAGGCAAGAGCGAGAAGGAAGCGGAAGAGGCCATGGCTGCCTTCGGGCGCAAGGTCATGGAGACGACCATCGGCCTGGCCGACGGCAAGTACCTGGACCGCACGGGCGAGATGATCGAGAAGGTCGCCCAGAAGACAGGCATCTCCTTCCCCCACCGCTTTCAGCGCTACGTTGAGCTTTCGATTATCGGCTACCGCCCCCTCGACCGCTGGGGCATCTCCAAGTCGACCACCAAGGAGCTACGGTTGCAGCTGTTCGCTTGCGCCGTCCAGCGCGAGCTGCAGGAAGCGGGCATCAAGTTCCAGGGGATGCCCTGCAAGGCTCTGTGCCTGGCCAGCTTCCAGACCGCTGCTCAGAAGACCGGCGACAATCCGCGCGTGGAGCTGGAGAAGACTCTCCCCCAGGACGGCGTCTGCGAGTTCGCCTTCCTCTGCACCTAGGAAGGCCACGGCTTTGGGCGGCTGTCCTTCAGAGCGGGCTGGCTTCGTAGATAAGGTTAGGTATGCACGAGCCCTTTCAGCCTCGCTGTAGCCACTGCGCGAAGTTCGTCTACTGCTTCGCCAAGGATGGCCCCCTGGCCGACTGGGGCTACTGCCAGGAGGAGATGAGCAACGGGCCGCCGAGCGCGGAGCGACTGCGCACTGTCGAAGAGGCGGCACGCCAGGGCAAGTACGCCCTGCTCTTCTCGGCTGACCTGCCTTTCTATCAAGAAACCGACGACGGCTGCGCTCGCTACGTACACCGTTAGGGTTGACAGGCTCAGCCCGGCCAGATTAAGGTTGCGGTGATTTCCTGGACTAGCTACATCCGGGGGTGAGCCATGCGCAGCGTAAGGGCGAAAGCCGCTCTGTTCCTTCTGGGTGGGCTGCTCGTGCTGGGCTTCGTGCTGCTGGCCTGGTCTACAGAGGCCGGCTCTTCTGAGGCCCAGCAGGACAGCATGCAGAACTGCCCCCAGCCGGGCAAGTGGGCCATATCCGTCTGGGACGGCGACGACGGCACCGACCCGACCGAGGCCCTGGCCACCTGCGCCGACGCACCGGTGGCCGCTGCTTACTACGTCGATCCCCAAACGCAGAAGTGGACGCGCTGGTTCGCCTACCGTTCGGACTTGAACACCATGCTCCCCCTGAACGATAAGCAGGGGATCATTGCCTGGGGTTCCCCGGCCGCTGCGTCGGCATCGCTGGCCATCCCTGGCGCCACCTACACCGGCACGACATCGCAGGACCAGCTCTTCGAGCTCCAGGTGGGCGACGACGGGCTAAGCATAAGGAAGATCAAGTACAGGGTCACCGGCACTGATTCGGAAGGGGCAACCTGCGAGAGGCTCAGCAGCTCCACTATTGATCCGGCCACCGTGGACACGTCTATCGTGGACAACAGCTTCTCGATTGTCCACACGCTGTTCGACCTGTCCGGACGCTTCGACACGCAGTGGCAGGCATCAGGCGAGCTGACCGTGCACGAACCCTGGTCCGACGGCGTTATGCCATGCAACGCCGGGCCTCTGACCTGGACGGCTGCAGTCACCTCGCGGACGCCGGTGGCGCCGCCGACGCCCGAAGTGGGGCCAAGCCAGCTAACCGCTTGCCCGCAGCCCTATAGTTGGGCGATATCGGTCTGGACCGGCCCGGACGATGTCGACATCGAGACCGCTCTGGCCACCTGCTCGGAGACGCCCATCGCCGCCGCCTACTGGCTCGACCCCGACACGCAGGGGTGGCCTCACTACTTCCTGGGTCGAGAAGGGAACACCCTGCAGACAGTGGACAATCTCCAGGGGATCCTCGTCCTCGGAGGTGCGGCCGTTCCGACGCCAACGCTCACGCCAACGGCCGAAGCCAGTCCCACGCCGACGCCGACCCCCACGCCCACACCAACACCAACGCCAACGCCCACACTCACGCCTAGCCCGACGGTGACGCCATACGCGTCATGATAGGGTGCTCACTGCCAGTCTGGCAGAATGCCCCCCGATGGCCCATTAGGTTGATGTCCAGCAGTTCATCTCCTTGACAGACCCGCCCTTGGATGTTATGTAAGGGTCGATTCTATCCGAACATGGTCTGTACGGAGGTGAAGCATGCACCGCTACGGAGGAAGGGCTGTCCTGCTCCTCCTGGGAGGCGTGCTCGTCCTGGGCCTGGTGGCCTTGGCCTGGGCCATAGGGGCGGGTTCCTCTGAGGCCCAGCAGGACAGCATGCAGAACTGCCCCCAGCCGGGCAAGTGGGCCATATCCGTCTGGGACGGCGACGATAACACGGACACCGCCGAGGCGTTGGCTACCTGCGGAGATGGCGTGGCCTACGCCTACTACATCGACCCCGATACACAGGACTGGCAGCGCTGGTTCGCCGCGCGGCCGGACCCGGACGTGAGCAACCTGCGGACGCTGGATAGCATGCAGGCGGTGCTCGCCTACGGGGCGGTGGGCACCCCGCAGCCCACGCCCACACCTACGCTCACGCCGACACCCACGGCTACGCCCACAGTCACGCCTTCGCCGGTGCCGACGGCCTCTCCTATCGTCTTTACTGGGAAGGGAGACAAGACGACGTCTGTCTTCTCGGTGTCGAGCTGGAGCTTCACAGTAAGCTGGACGACCGACTCGAATAGCCCCGAATACGCACTGCTGGGCTTCTTTGTCTATCGTGAGGGCGAGACAACCGGCTCGGTGTGCAGCGCTCAGTTTGACGGCGTTGGCAGCGACAGCACGGTCTGCCGGGGAGGGCCGGGCCAGTTCTACATCGAGGTGCTCGCAGCCAACCTCAGTTCTTGGCGGATCGGAATTGGCGGGGCTCCTCCGGTTTCAGGTCTTCCGGCGACCTTTACTGGCCGCGGGGATAAGGCTACTCCGGCTTTCCACGCCACCGCATCGAGCTTCACAGTGAGCTGGACGACCGAGTCAGATAGCCCCGAATACGCGTTATTGGGCTTCTTTGTCTATCCTGAGGGTGAGACAATTGGGTCGGTGTGCAGCGCCGACTTTGACGGCGTTGGCAGTGACAGCACGGTCTGCTACGCGGGTTCTGGCGACTTTTACATCGAGGTCCTCGCGGCGAACTTAAGCTCGTGGCGTTTGGACATAACCCAGTAGCGGCGCCGCTTGTCGAGCGCTCGCCCCTCGCCGTACAATGCCCCCGTGATG